>JAHENO010000110.1 GCA_018609945.1 Haloarculaceae archaeon
CGCGCTCGCCGGGTTTCTCGTCCACGACGTCCACGAAACCGTCCCGTTCATGCTGCTGGACTCATTGGAGATGATCGATGGCGACCGACTGGTCGACCTCGTGGCGTACCTCGAGGAGTTCGTCCCCTACCTCGTCGTCGTGCTCCTCCCGGACCACGCCGACGCATTCGAAACTGACCAGGCCCCGTCCCACCACCGTATCGTCGACGTGTAGCCCCGAAAAAATATAGTATATAAATTTCTATATGTTCGTTTTATTAATTGTATTTTATTTTTTATATCCTCACTATTAGACTATTTCATCCCTCTGAAGACCAATTATCGCCGTTTTGGATCGCACTGCGATATAGTTATCAATAATATATACTGTATACTTATATATTATTACCGGGGATAAATAGAAATCAGTCGCCGCGACCGAGAGTCGGGTGTGTTCGTCGGCGAAGCGTTCGCCGTCCCGGATCCCCACCGCGATGGCTACGGTCTGCTACAACGCCCGAAGAGAGGGTCTATCGCCCGAACCGGCGCTGTCGCTGCTGGTAGTCACGAAGCGCCCGCAGGTAGTCTCGCCGGCGGAAGTTCTGCCAGTTGACGTCCGTGAAGTACAGTTCGGAGTAGACGGACTGCCAGATCATGAAATCCGAGAGGCGTTCGGCGCCCGTCTTGATGACGAGGTCGGGGTCGGACGGGAAGACCAGCCGGTCCTCGATGTCGGGTTCGGCGACCTCCGCGGGGTCGATCTCGTCGGCAGCGACGTCCTCCGCGACGGACCGCACGGCCGCGGCGAACTCCGCCTGTCCGCCGAGGCCGATGCTCACCTGGATGGGTGCGTCGGCGCGTTCGTGGTCGTCGGGCCCGCGGACTGCGAGTGTGCGGGGGGCGTCGAGCGCCTCGAGGCGCGACCGGAGCGACGGGACCGCCTCCTCGTCGAGGACGCTCACGTACACGACCACGCGCCCGGCCTCGAACGCGAAGGCCCACTCGAACAGGTCGGCGAGCGTCCCGTAGCCGCCATCGAGGAGGTCGCGCTCGGTGATGACGACCGCCACGGTCTCCGGGAGGTCCGCGTCGCTGGCCCGGAGGCGGGTCGCGAGGTAGGTGTCGTACAGGCCCACGCCGTCCGGTTCGCACAGCGACGGCAAAACGGATTCGGTGTCGGCGGCGTATATAGGGAACACTATAAGGCAGCGGGGCGATAGCCGCCGAGTAGTGACAGACAGGGTCCGGCGCGCGGCGGCGTTCGCGCTGGTCGGGTCGCTCGCGCTGGCAGTGCCGACACTCGGCGACATAGAGGGACCGGCCTTCGCGACCGTCGCGGCGGCCGGCCCGTTCCTGGCCGTCGCGGCCGCCGCGCTCGCCGTCGACGACGACAGCCTCCTCTTCGAACTGTTCGCCCGCCCCGGCGACCGCCGCGACGGCACGCTCTACGGCCTGGCGGGCTTTTCGCTCGCGGCCGCCGGCCTCTCGATTCTCAGCGTCGGGTTCGGCATGCCTGGCTACGTGTACGTCGCGACGGTCGTGCTCGTCCCCTACGGCAACCTCGGGGGCCAGATCGTCCGGCGGTACACCGGCGAGCGCGTGCTCGTGACCGCCGGGTTCGTCACCGGCGCCTTCCTCGCCGCCAGCGGCGGTCAGCTGGTCGGGACCTGGCTGCTCGGGTCGGTCGTCCCGCTGCCGATCGTGGCCTTCCTGGCCGCCAGCGGTGCCCTCATCGGGGCGCTGTTGCGGGAAGTACTCTTCCGGCGCGACGAGCCGCTCGTGATGGCCGTCGTCGGCCTGCTGCTGTGGCTGTTTGCCGTCCTCCCCATCGGGATCACGGCCACGCGCATCGCCGTCGCGCTGGCCGTGACTGTCGCCCTCGGGTACGTCTCGTATGCCCTCGAGACTGCCTCCGTGGCGGGCATGGTGACCGGCATCCTGCTCGGGCTGTTGACGATCGTCCTCGGGGACTACGGCTGGTTCGCGATGTTGCTGGCTTTCTTCGGCGTCGGCGGGCTGGCCGCCAAGTACCGCTACGAGGACAAGCGCGCCCGCGGCATCGCCGAGGAGAACGAGGGCGCACGCGGGACGGGCAACGTCCTCGCGAACTCGCTGGTCGCGTTGCTCGCGGTGCTGGGCGCGGCCGCGAGTCCGGGCCTCGGCGTCGGGCCCCACGCGTTCCTGTTTGCCTTCGCCGGTGCTGTCAGCGCCGCACTCGCCGACACCCTCTCGAGCGAACTCGGCGGCCTCTTCGACAATCCGCGGCTGATCACCTCCTTCGAGGTGGTCGATCCCGGCACCGACGGCGCGGTGACCTGGCAGGGCGAACTGGCCGGGAGTGCGGGCGCAGCCCTCATCGCCGCCATCGCCTTTGCTGCCTTCGGCACCGTCGACGCGACCGGCGCAGGGGTGGTCGTCGCCGCCGGCATGGTCGGCATGACCGTCGACAGCCTCCTGGGAGCGACCATCGAGGGATGGCTGGTGGGCAACCAGGGCGTCAACTTCCTGGCGACGCTGGCCGCCGCGCTCGCCGGCGTCGCGCTCGCTGTCGCGTTCGGCTTGACCGCGCTATGATCCGCCGGGCCGAGCCCGCCGACCTGCCGCGCCTCCGGACGATTCAACAGCAGGCGCTGGCCGAACCGTGGTCCGAACTGCTGGCGGCGGCCATCGAGGGGGCGCTCCCCGTCTACGTCGTCGACGACGGCGGCCCCGTCGGCTACGCTATCGTCGTTACCGACGGCGAGTCGGTGGCGTACGTCCCCGAACTGGCCGTGGATCCGGCCCGCCAGCGCGAGGGACACGGAACCCGGCTCCTGGTGTGGCTTCGCGAGCACCTGACCACCCAGGGGTACGAGGAACTCCGGGTGACGGTCCTGGCCGACGACGACGGCGCCCGGGCGTTCTACGCCGACCGGGGCTTCGAGGTGCTCGACCGGATCGAGGGACACTACGAGACCGGGGACGGACTGTTGCTGGCGCTGTCGCTCGAGGCGGGCGAACCGTAGCGGCCCTCGGCAGGAGCGGTCAGTCGGTCGGGTACTCGGCGTCGAGCGGATTCCTCTCCGCAGGGTCGGCCGCCGACGTGGCCTCGGTGTCGGTGTCCTCCGCGGGGCTGACGCTCCCGGTCCGGTAGCCGTGCAGGTCCAGCGTCACGTGGTCGAACCCGAGGTCGGCGATGTGATCGCGGGCCGCCCGGACGAAGTCGGGGTCCAGCGCCACGGCGAGTTCCTCCTCCCCCACCTCGATGCGGGCCAGGCCGTCGTGGTCGCGCACGCGGAACTGCTCGAACCCCCAGGTCCGGAGCAGTCGCTCGGCCTTCTCGACGCGGGTGAGCCGTTCCTCGGTGACCTCCAGCCCCGTCGGGATGCGCGAGGACAGACAGGCCATCGAGGGTTTGTCCGCGACCGAGAGGCCGTAATGGCGGGCGATTTCACGGACCTCCTCCTTGGTGACGTCGTGTTCGAGCAGCGGCGAGTAGGCGTCGAGTTCGTCGACGGCCCGCAGTCCCGGCCGGTGGCCCTCGCCGGGGTCGGAGGCGTTCGTGCCGTCGCAGACCACCCCGATTCCGAGGTCGGCCGCGCGGTCGAACATCGCCGAGAGGCGCATCGACCGGCAGTGATAGCAGCGCTCGTCGTCGTTCCGGACGAACGCCTCGCTGTCGAGTTCGGAGAACTCCACGACGTCGTGGCGGATACCGATCTCCTCGGCGACCCGGCGGGCGTCGTCGAGTTCCTCGGCGGGGAGGGTCTCGCTTTTGGCGGTGCAGGCGACGGCGTTTTTGCCCAGGGCGTCGTGGGCGATGGCGGCGACGACGCTGGAATCGACCCCGCCCGAGAACGCCACGAGGACGCCCTCGCGGTCGGCCAGGTCCGCCCGCGCTGCCGCCAGTTTCTCCTCGACCATGGCCCCCCTTTCCGGCCCGCGAGCAAAAGGGCGTTGCCCTCGGAACGGTGTGTGTTACCCCGCTACGAGTGCCGAGCCCAGTCAGAAAGCCCCCGGCCGTGGGATGGCGCGTTTTCGCGATTCCTGTGTGACTCTTGGCTAATCTGGTGAACTCCCGAATGTGAACGACTGATCCCTGCTCGTTCCACATTCAACGGGGTCGATTCTCGTCAGTACACACTCTCAGGATGGTCCGTCCGACGGCAGCGAGGAGTCGCTTCCATAGCTCCGCTCGACAAAGAGCAGCGCGACCAGCGCGAAAATGATGATGGCGTAGGAGCCGGCAGCTAACAGGGCGTCTCCGAGCGTGGTATACTCGCTCGTCCGGAAGATGATGGCTTTCCTAACCATCGCTATGACACCGGTGTAGATGACCAGCCGGACGATTCGCCGGGTGTCGTTCTCTTCCACGTACGCGAGTACCGTTTGGTACACCTCGACAATGATCAGCAAAAGGAGCCCCGTGTCTATGAAGCCGATGACCACAAGCGGATCGGTGATGCTACCCGACCTCACGGACTGGAGTATCTGGAGCGTCAGATCGACGACACCGATCGCGAAGAGTACGGCGAAAACGGTTGCGGCAGCCAGCTCGATCCCTTGGACGAATCGGCCCATGAGGAGCGAGTATCGTTCTGCCACCGACCCCGGGGACCCGCGCCCGACACGGTCGGACGGGGTCTCTGGAGGAGGAGACTGGTCGTCACCGGTCATCTATACAGGAACGTGTGTTGTGGCGGGTTAGCCGATGACTCATACACAGAGGTATACGTGTCTCAGACGCATATACGGTCGGTCGTCCAACGAATCGGTCCTTGTGTGCAGTGTCGCAGACGAAGGCTCACGCCGTCACACGGACGTGCACAGACAGCCCGCGGACGACGGACACAGCTCCGAGAACTGACTCGTCTCCCGGATCGACGCAGGCACGTCCGCCCGGTCGAGTCGCTCGTATCCCAGGTCGAAGAAAAAGTCGCTGGCAGTCGTCGTCAGGAGGTACAGCCGCCGGACGCCCATCGCCGCGGCACGCTCCTCCAGCGTCTCGCATAGCGCCCGCCCGATGCCTTCCCCGCGTGCCTCCTCCTCGACGACGACCGACCGGAGCAGGGCGTCCGTCCCATAGGTCTCGATGCCGCCGATGCCGACCCGCTCGTCGCCGCGATAGCAGACGTACAGGGAAAGCGTATCGCGGTGGGGGTCGAGGTCGTCGGTGGGCAGGCCGTTTCGCCCAAGTAGCGTCTCGACGTACGGCCGGTCGGCGTCGGTCGCCGGTTCGAGGGAAAGCGTGTGGTCGGTCATATCCTCTCAGTCGATGACGGTCCCCTCGTGGAGGAGCGCGCCGCGTTCGAAGCGGTCGGCACCGAGGTCCGAAACGTCGACGAGCGATGCCTCGCCGTCGACGACGAGTTCGGCGACCACCTGCCCGGTCGCGGGCGACTGCATGAATCCGTGCCCGGAGAAGCCGACGGCGTTGACAAAGCCGGGGCGCGTCTCTTCGATGATGGGGTGGTGGTCGGGCGTGACGGCGTAGACGCCGGCCCAGCCACGTTTGACCCGCGTCTCCGGGCCGAAGTAGCCAGCGACGTCTGCGAGCGACTCGACGACCTGTGCTGCCCAGTCCAGCGACGTCGACTCGTCGACCGTATCGGGGTCGACCTCGGGGTCCGCGTCCGCGAAGTGGCCGCCGGCGACGACGGATCCCTCGCGTTCGGGCCGGAAGTGGGCGTCGCCATCGACGTCGACGACGAAGGGCACCGACTCCGGAACCGGCTCAGCGGGGTCGAGAACGGTGAGTTGCCGGCGCCGCGGCGAGACCCGCAAATCGAGGCCAGCCATCTGGCCGACCCGACGGGCCCACGCGCCGGCGGCGTTGACCACGTAGTCGGCCGCGACGGTCCCCGCGTCCGTCTCGACGCCGGTGACTCGCTCGCCGTCGCTCTGGAGGTCGGTCACCTCGGTGCCGGTGCGGATCTCGGCCCCCGCCTCGCGGGCGGCCCCGACGAACCCCTGGAGCGCGAGGTTCGGGTCCGCGAAGCCGTCCGTCGGCGAGTAGGTGGCCCCGACGAAGTGCTCGGTCTGGAGAGCGGGACAGTGCTGGGCGGCCTCCTCGGGAGTGAGGAACTCGCTGGGGACGCCGAGGCGGTTCTGTTCGGCGACGTTCTCGCGGAACTGCTCGGCGGTGTAGTCCTCGCGGAGCAAGAACAGATAGCCCGGCCGCCGGTAGCCGATGTCGACGCCGAACTCCGCCTCGAAGTCCTCCCAGACGGCGATGCTCTCCGTCGAGAGGGCGACGCTGACCGGCGAGGAGAACTGCGCGCGGATGCCGCCGTTGGCCCGGCCCGTGTTGCCCGCCCCGACGCTTGCCCGTTCGATGACTGTCACGTCCACGCCGCGGCGTGCCAGGTAGTATGCCGACGAGAGCCCGACGATGCCGCCGCCGACGACGACCGCGTCCATACCTCCGCACGCCACCGTTCAGTGAAAGGCGTTTCGACGACGGGGCGGGCATTCGGGTCCAGTGACAAGACCGACCACAGGCGAGGGCAGAGGGTGGAACGCAACGCTCTTTGAGACGCGTCATCGACTGGCGATAGATGCACACCGGTATCAGCGCACGTCTCGACCGGATCGGCACGGACGGACGGTACCTGAACGTGCCGATGGACCACGGGATCACCATCGGCGCCACGGACGGACTGCGGGACATCGAGTCGACCATCGACGCCGTGACCGCGGCGGGTGCCGACTCGGTGCTGACACAGAAGGGACTGGCAGAGCGGGTCCACCCGAACAAGAACGGCGCGGGCTACGTCATCCACCTGAACGCCTCGACGACGCTCGGGCCGGACGCGAACGACAAGCGCGTCACCGGGACCGTCCGCGAGGCCGTCCGGGCGGGCGCCGACGCCGTCTCCATCCACGTGAACGTCGGCAGCGACTCCGAACCCGAACAGATCGAGGATCTGGCCCGGGTTACCGCCGACGCGGGCGAACTGGGCGTCCCCGTCCTGGCGATGACCTACGCCCGTGGCCCCGGCATCGACGAAGGCGACGCCGAGAGCCTCGCCCACGCGGTCCGGATCGGGGAGGAACTCGGCGCCGACATCATGAAGACCGCCTACTCTGGCGACGCCGAGAGTTTCGCGCAGGTCGTCGCCGCGACCGGCCGCCCCGTCATCGCCGCCGGTGGCAGTCCCCGGAGCGACCGGGAGATGCTAGAGCAGGTCCGTGGCGTCATCGACGCCGGCGCCGCTGGCGTCTCGATGGGCCGGTCGGTCTTCCAGCACGACACCCCCGGTGCGATGACGGCAGCCGTCTCCGCCATCGTTCACGACGACGCCACCGTCGAGAGGGCACTGGCGGAACTCCAGCGGGGCGACGCGTGAACGGGACTGGCGTCCCCCTCGTGACGCCGTTTTCCGAGGACGGCACGCTCGACGAGGCGGGGCTGCGGGCAGTCTGCCGGTGGGTCGTCGACGGCGGCGTCGACTTCGTCGTTCCCTGCGGGTCGAACGGCGAGGCCGAACTCATGACCGTCGAGGAACGGGCCGAGGTCGTCCGGATCGTCGCCGACGAGATGTCGGTGCCAGTGCTCGCGGGGACGGGCCACCCCGGCCTGGCGGAGACCCGCGAGCAGATCCGGCGGGCCCGCGAGGCCGGCGCCGACGGGGCGCTGGTCGTCACCCCCTTCTATTTCTCTCACGACCAGGACGCGCTCCGGGCCTACTACGAGCGCCTGGCCGAGGAAAGCGACCTCCCGACCTACCTCTACAGCGTGCCCGCGAAGACGGGCCTTGCACTCGACCCCGAGACGGTGGCGACGCTGGCCGAGCACGACAATATTGCGGGAATGAAGGATTCGGCGGGCGACATGGTCCGCTTCGGGCGCGAGCGGCGCATGGCCGGGCCCGACTTCGACCTCTTCGTCGGCAGCGGCAGCCTCTACGCGACGGCGCTCGACGCGGGCGCCGACGGCGGCGTCATGGCGCTGGCGAACGTCGTTCCCGAACTCGCCGCCGAGGTCCACGCCCGCCACGAGGCCGGCGACCACGCGGGTGCCCGGGAGCTGTGTGCGTCGGCAGTGG
Organism: Haloarculaceae archaeon; assembly: GCA_018609945.1. Classification (GTDB taxonomy): domain Archaea; phylum Halobacteriota; class Halobacteria; order Halobacteriales; family Haloarculaceae; genus SW-9-67-25. Next base: position 8,007 of record JAHENO010000110.1, read on the forward strand.
AACTCAACGAGGCCATCACCAGCCGCCACGGCGTTCCCGCGGTGAAGGAAGCAATGCGCTATCGGGACGTCCCCGCGGGCAGCGTGCGCTCGCCACTCCAGCCCCTCGACGAGGAAACCGCCCGGGAGATCCGCTCGCTCGTCGACGGGACGCTGTCGGCGGCGGGGTCCGAGTAGCGGCTGTCGGCGGCGACGCCGCCGTAGCGAGCGCGGCCGGCAGCCGTCGGTTCCACTGTGTGTCGTGTGTCACGTGTCGTGTGTTGCCACGCGAGACTTATGCGAGAGGCAATCGTCCGTGTAGTCTATGACCGACGAGACATTCACAGAGCCGACCGACGCGGGCGAGGAGTGGGCCGACGTGCGGATGACCGACCCCGCAGCCGCCGAGTGGGAGGTCGACGCTGTCGTCGCCGAGGGACAGGTCGAGTACGTCGACCTCCGGATCCGGCCGGACCTCCTCGCGGATTTCGTCACCTGCCTGGTCGAGGACGTCGGCCAGGACCGCGCGGGACGGGTGCTGGCGGCCGCAGCCGAGCGGCGGGGCGTCGACCTCGGGGACCACCAGCAGGAGAGCGAGGAACCCAACGACGGCGGAGCGGACGAGGCCGAGGAACACTCCGACGGCGACGAGGCGAGCGAGAGCGAGGGTTGAGGCGCGTCACTCGCCGGAATCGTCGGCCGGCCCGTTGACGACGGCCGTCTCGTACCCGTCGTCTGTGACGCCGACGGCCGCGGCACAGACGGCGTGCTCGAACTCGTGGTCGTAGAGTTCGCGGGCGGCGCCGGCGGCGTCCTCGGCCGCCAGCGGGAACGGTTCGGGGCTGTCCCGCTCGTAGGTCGCCACCAGCGTCTGGCCGTCGACCGCCTCGACGAGGAGGGCGTCCCGGCGGACGATACCCACGAAGGCACCGTATCCGTCGGCGGGGGCAGTGGGGTCGTCCTCGAGGCCGACGATACCGGCGATGCGGGGCGTGTCGTAGTCGTCCTTCTCGAAATCGAGCGCGAGGAGCGGGTCCGCGAGCGCGTCCCGGGCCGGGTAGCCCAGCGCGAGTTTCTCGGCGATGGGGTCGACGTGCGAGCCGTTGCCGAGCACGGCGCCACGGTCTGTGTGGCGGATGCAATTGTAGGCGATGTAGGGGTTGTCCGTCTCCGGTGCGTCGGCGGTGGGGCCGACCGTCACGGTGCCGTCGCGGTCGACGGCGCGGCGGTTCGGGAACGACCGCGATGAGACGCGGTAGGCGCCGAGGTCGGTGTCGACGACGAGGAAGCGTCCGACGTACATGCGCGAACGCTGGTCGGCGCGTGCGCATGTAGGTGTCGGTCTATGAACTGCCATCTGTGGTTTGACGGCGGCTACTGTGACCAGCCAGAAAGCTCCCGGCCGCTCGACCATTCCGGGGCTCGCTGCGTTACTCGGTCGCTCCGCTCCCTGCGTTACGTACGTCGCCCGGGGAGAGCCGAGCGGCCGGCCCCTTTCAGTCCCATCCCGCCAGAGGCATGCCTGCCCTTCCCCGAGTCGCGCGGCCTCGTGCGGTGCGCGCTGTCTTCCAGCGAAAAGGGACTCGTGCCGGACGATTTCACATCAGGCGGGGAGCGAGACAGTGCCGGCAGAGACTTCGCGCTCGGCGTCCCAGAAAACGAGTTCGGTGATCACCCACTCGATGGGATCGATTTCTCGCTCGGCGAGTCGCCGCGCGGCCGCGAGAGTGCCGCCACGGGCGACCGTCACGTGGGGAACGTAGGCGTCACCCTCGATGTCCTCGACGGGGTCGAACGCGTCGAGGAGTCGATGGTGCAGCGCCGCCAGGCCGGGACTGTCGACGGCGAGATAGACCACCGGCGAGGGGCCGGCGGCCGCCTCCGCGAAGTAGTCGACGCCGGTCACCCGCGCCTCGACGGCCGGCGCGCCGGCGAGCGCCTCGCGGGCGCGGGCGGCCAGCCGCTGGAAGGCCGCGCGGTCGCCGCCGCCGAGCCGTTTCACGACCAGCCCGTGTGTCTCGCGGGGGCGGGCGCGAGCGGCCGGGAGGTCCCGCGCCAGTTTCGAGGCCAGCGCGGACACCTCGCCCGGGAGAGGCGCGTTCAGGCTGTACACGTCCCCGGGAAGTGCCGAGAGCAGCAAAAGACCGGCGCTCGACCGGCCCCTCCCCGGCACATTGATAGCGAGCGCGGCGTGGTGGAGACGTACACCGGCGGGCAGTTCGACCTCCTCGACCCTCCCGAATACGGCTCGTGGGCCGGGACCCATCCCGACCTCGGGTACGACCTCGACTCCGGGGCGACCGACGCGGTCCGCGACCGGTTCTGCTCGCGGGCCGAGGCGCTGCTCGATGGGGTGTAGCGGGCGGCACGAGAGGCGCGGAAAACGGTCTAGCCGAAGTATCAGATCCGGTCGAGCAGGTACAGAATGATGAGGACGATGAGAGCGAGACCGATGAGTTTCGGGAGCGGTGCGAGGATGAACTGGAGCGTCTCGACGAAGACTTCGAGCACTTCGAGCGCGAGCCAGATCACGGCGAGCACCAGGACGACCTTCAGGAGTGTCTCGACCTCTATCTTTCCGCGCATGTGGGGGAGTCCGGAGTCGCCGGTCAAAGCCCTTCTGGCCGGTCGGGAGCAATAAACGGTTTCAGGGTCCGACGCGAACCCGGACACGAATGGCGGACAGAGCAGACACCGTAGCGCTCGTCACGGTCGCGGTCCTCGTCGTTGCGACCGGCCTGTCGGGGACAGCAGCGGCCATCCAACCACCCCCGCAGGTCGACATCGACGCCGACTCCGTGTCGTTGCAGGCCGACGTGGCCGCCGACGGGGACGCCGTCTGGAGAGTCACCTACCGGCTTCGGCTGGACGACGAGAACGCCACCCAGGCCTTCGAGGAACTCCAGGCCGACATCGAGTCGGATCCGTCGCCGTACGTCGACCCGTTCAGACAGCGCATGCAGCGCACCGTCGCCGGGGCCGAGAACGCCACCGGGCGCGAGATGGCCGTCGAGAACGTCACCGTCGAGACGCGCCGCGAGTCCCAGCCCCAGGTCGAGTTCGGGGTCGTCACCTACCGGCTGGAGTGGACGAACTTCGCTGCCGTGGACGGCGAGACGGTACGCGCCGGCGACGCCATCGACCGGCTGTTCCTCGATTCGCGGACGTCGTTGCGACTGACCGCACCCGACGGGTACGTCGTCGAGTCGACGGCGCCGGCCCCGACCCGAACCGAAAGTACCGAGATCGTCTGGCAGGGCCAGCGCGACTTCGACAGTGGGGAACCCCGGGTAACCTTCGTGCCGGAGGGCGAGACGCCGGAAGGAACCCCCGCCGGCTCCGACAGCGGCGATGGGGGCGACGGCACGGACACGCCAGCCTCCGGCGAGGGCGGACTGCCAGTCGTCCCGCTGCTCGCAGTCGTCCTCGTGGTGCTGCTCGGGGGTGCCTGGGTCGTGGTTCGCCGCGGTACGGGCTCGCCGCCGGGTTCGGCTGGCGGTGACGGGACGGCCGGAAGAACCGGGACGGCAGTGGGCGCCACCGGAGACGACGAGGACGGCGGGGACGGCGGGGACACGGGCGGGGGACCACCCCCCGAGCTACTGAGCAACGAGGAGCGGGTCCTCCGGTTGCTCGAGGACAACGGCGGCCGCATGAAACAGAAGGCAGTCGCCGAGGAACTCGACTGGACCGCAGCCAAAACGAGCCAGGTCGTCGGCGACCTCCGCGAGGAGGGCGAGGTCGAGTCCTTCCGACTGGGCCGGGAGAACGTCCTCACGCTCCCGGAGGTGGACATCGACGGCGGGAGTGCCGGCGAAGACGGGGAGTAGTCGGTCGCGACCGCCGGACCGACGGCCGGACACTGTTGCTCGTCGTGAAATGCGACACAAGGCACTTATTACAGCCCTCACAGACCAAATCATGGAACGCGAGTGGCTGCTCGCGGGGGCCGTCGTGGCCCTCGTGGCGGTCACGGTCCTCGGTGCCGCCCTGGTCCCCGGCGCCGTTGCCGACCGCTCTGACGAGGTCGTGGAGGGTGACATCCGCCTCCAGGAGATCGTCATCACGGACGGCAGGGTCGGCGGCGAGACCGTGGAGCTGGAGACGGACGTCCGCCTGGCCCACCGGCGGGGCGTCTCCGAGAACGTCACCGTCGAGTTCCGGGCCGTCGGGCTCGAATCGGGGCTGGTGACCGACAGCAAGACTGCCGAGGTCGGACGGATCAGCGGCGACCGCGAGGTGTCCGTCCGGGAGACGCTCACCGTCGAGCGGGGCGGCGGCTACCGCGTCGAGGCCATCGTCTACCGGGACGGCCAGCGGCGGTCGACCGGTGCAAAGGAAGTCCGGGGGACCGCCGCGTTGACGCCCGCCTACGCGGACGTGCCCGTCGAGTTCCACCGGTTCGCCCGCGGCGACTTGCCCGTAATCGAGTACAGCGTCGCCGAGGCCGGGGACAACCGGTCGACGCTGTCGGTCTCGACGTACCTGACAAACACGGGCGAGACGCGCGCCGAGGGGCTGCGGCTGGTCGTCAAGGCCAGGCAGGTCGAGTCGGGCATCGTCGCCGACGAGCGCGAGGTGACCGTCGACGGTATCGAGGCCGGGCAGACCGCCACGCCCGAAACGTCGCTGACGGTCCCCTCACAGTACAACTACTACCTCGACGCCGTCCTCTGGAAAGATGGCGTCATCGTCGACACCGCCCGGGCGGGCGCGAGCCTCGATCCCACCGAGCGGGTCCCGACGAACACGACCGAACGGGACATCGGCCTCCAGGTCGGTGACTTCGAGCGCGGCGGTGCGGGAGACGGGGGCGGCCGGACCCCACAACCCGAGGCGACGCCCAGCGCGAGCGGCCCCGGCTTCGGCGTCGTCGCGGCCGTCCTCGCGGCCCTCGGCGCGGTCTTGCTCGCACGCACCAGGAAACCATGACCGAGACAGCCACCGACCCGGAGACAGACGAATCCAACGACACCGACGAGGACACCGAAAGCGCGCTCCCGGAGAGGATGACGGCCTACCTCATCTGGGGAACGGTCGCCGTCCTCTTTCTCGTCGGCGTGATCGCGTTCGTCGGCCTGTACAGGAGCGTCGGATCGATCATCGACATTTGGATCGCGCCGGACTTCCGGCCGCTGTTCCGGGCGGCGTTCAACCTCGCTGTGGTGTTCGTGTGCGCGCTCGGACTGTCGGTGCTGATCCGCCGCGTAGATACTGACCGGTTCGGTTGACCCCGTATGGACTAATCGGCGCCAGAAACATCCCACGACCGGAGCCGCAGGACTGCGGCCCGTTTAATCCGGTTTAATCGGGCTTAACCGTCGGTAATCCGGGCTCAGCGACTGCCATTTATAACCCCTCCCGGGGGCATAGTGAGAGTTACAATGCGAGCACAGACAGCACTCGTGGCACTCGCGCTGCTCCTCGCCGTGGCGGCGGTCCCCGCCGCGGGGATGGCAGCGACGGATAGCACGGTGATGGCAGACCAGCACGCGAACGAGACCGACGGCGCGGCCAACGCGACTGAAGACGCGAACGCGAGCGTCGCGCCGGGCGAACGACTGTCGGGCGTCGTGGGCGTCCAAGAGGCCGAACTCGACGGCGAAGTCGAGGGCCGCGCGTTCGGGATCAGAGTCGCCGGGGCCGCGACGAACGAGTCGCGGGCGGACGTGGTTGCCGAGCAACTCTCGGAAATCGAACAGCGCCTGAACGAGACCGAACAGCGCAAGCAGGAACTCCAGGAAGCCCGCGAGAACGGGTCGATGAGCGAGGGCAAGTACCGCGCGGAGATGGCGAAACTGGCCGCCCAGACCGAGACCGCGAAGGACCTGACCGACCGCTCGGAGAACGCCTCGCAGGGCCTGCCCGCGGACCTCCTCGAATCGAAGGGCATCAACGTCTCCGCGATCCAGACGCTGAAAGACCACGCCGACCAGTTGACCGGACCAGAAGTGGCCGAGATCGCCCGGAGCATCGCCGGTGAGACCGCGCCCGGTGCCGGCCCGCCCGAGGACCGCGGTCCCGGGAGCAACGCACCCGACGATGCCGGCGACGGCGACGACGCTGACGCCGACAGCGAGCGCGACGCCGGCGATCGCGGGTCGCCCGAGGATCGGAATGCCGGCGATGGCGACGCCGAGGATACCGACGACGAGGACACGGCCACCCCGACGCCGGACGACAGCGAGGCCGCAGGTGACGGTGCTGACAACGCTGGAGGCGGCAGTGGCGGTGACGGCGGCGGTGGCGGGAGCTACTGATCCCCCTCGATTGCAGTATCGGCCACAAACTACATTTCAGAGACTCACTCTATTGACAGAGACATGACCTGGGGGAGACGACAGGCGTGTGCAGCACTCGTCGGCGCCGCATTGCTGTGTGCGGCAGTCGGGAGCGTAGCGGCCGCGCCGGCGGCAGTGACAGGAGAACAGGCACAGATGGAGGACGCGAACCCGCCGGCGTTCGTCGTCGCACTCGCCGAAGACGGCTCGGCAGCGGTGACGGTCACCTACACCTTCGACCTGAGCGACGACGCCCGGCAGGCCGCCTTCGAGGAGTTGCGCGACAACGAGACGGCCGCGGCCGCCGTCGAGGAGCGGTTCGGCCGGCAACTCGGCGCGGTCGCGAGCGACGCCGGGAACGCGACCGGCCGCGAGATGTCGATCACCGGCGTCGACGTCGCCTTCGCGACTGACGGCGAGACGGGCGTCGTGCGGCTGACGGCGACCTGGGACGGGCTGGCCGCGACCGAGGGCGACGGCCTCACCGTGACGGAACCGTTCGCCAGCGGCTTCGAGCCCGACCGGACGTTCGTCGTCACGGTCCCCGAGGGATACGCCGTCGACAGCGTCTCGCCCGAGCCGGACCGGCGCGAGAGCGGACAGCTCGCGTGGGACGCCGGCTCGGACCTGAGCGGGTTCGAACTGACCGCCACCGAGGACGCGTCGACGGACGGTAGCGACGGCGAGAGCGGGGACAGCGGAGACGGTTCGAGCGCCGACGGTACCGCGAGCGCGGGCGGGAGCGGACCTGGATTCGGCCCCGTCGTGGCGGTGCTCGCAGTTCTGGCTGTGGCCGGGCTCGCGACCAGACGGCGGTAATCCCTCCCACACCGGCTCCTTCTCGGAAGATATTTGTATGCTACCGCGGATACTCACGGCTACATGAGTGGGATCCGCGTTCCAGGCACGCGCGCCGCCACCAGCGGGTCCCGGCGTCTTCTCCCACGAGTCCCACGACCGGGCCGTTAGGCCCGACACTACCCACTCCCCACCGCTCGTACAGGTTCGGTCCCCGGCCACCGTCCGGTTCTCGGGCGGGGACGACACGACATCCCGGACACCACACAGACACCACACACCGCACACGACACGCCCGACACACATCCGACACACCATACATGCCAGAGACAACACGCGTCGCGCTCGCCTTCTCGGGGGGGCTCGACACGACGGTCTGCGTACCACTGCTCGAAGAGGAGTACGGTTACGACGAGGTCATCGGCGTCACGGTCGACGTCGGCCAGCCAGCCAAGGAGTTCGACGAGGCCGAGGAGACGGCCGCCGCGCTGGGGGTCGAACAGCACGTCGTCGACGCCCGCGAGGAGTTCGCGGAGCTCTGCCTGCGGTCCGTGAAGGCCAACGCCACCTACCAGGGCTATCCCCTGGGGACCGCGCTCGCCCGACCCGTCATCGCCAAGGCCATCCGGGACGTGGCCCTCGCGGAGGACTGCGACGCCCTCGCGCACGGCTGTACCGGCAAGGGCAACGACCAGTTGCGCTTCGAGGCGGTCTGGCGGGACTCGCCCCTGGAAGTCGTCGCGCCGGTCCGGGAACTCGGACTCACCCGCGAGTGGGAGAAAGCGTACGCCGAGGACCGGGGACTCCCCCTGGAGGGTGGCGACGAGGGGCGGTACAGCATCGACACGAACATCTGGAGTCGCTCCATCGAGGGCTCGGAACTCGAAGACCCCGCGACCATCCCCGAGGACGACATCTACGACTGGACCGACGACCCGAGCGGGAAAGAACCCGAGCTCGTCGAGATCGAGTTCGACGCCGGCCAGCCCGTCGCCCTCGACGGCGAGCCCGTGGGTCCGGTCGAACTGATCGAGGGGCTCAACGAGCGCGCGGGCGCCCACGGCGTCGGCCGCACGGACATGATGGAAGACCGGATGCTCGGGCTCAAAGTCAGAGAAAACTACGAACACCCCGCCGCGACTGTCCTGCTGACGGCCCACGAGGCGCTCGAACAGCTCGTGCTCACACAGGAGGAACGCCAGTTCAAACAGCAGGTCGACCAGCAGTGGGCGCTGAAGGGCTACCAGGGGCTGATCGACGCGCCGTTCGTCGACGCCCTCGAGGGATTCATCGAGACGACCAACGAACGCGTGACTGGGACCGTTACCGTCAAACTGGAGGGCGGACACTGCCGGCCGGTCGGCCGCGAGAGCGCGTACGCCGTCTACAGCGAATCCGCGGCCTCCTTCGACGAGGAGACGGTCACCGGCGCCATCACCCAGGAGGACGCCACCGGCGTCGCGAAGTACCACGGCTTCCAGTCGCGCCTGGCGAACAGAGCCATCGAGAGTGCACGCCAGGGGGCGAACACCGACGAGTGAGAGTAAATCCATGACAGGAGAGGACAGTACCGACGGAGACGGGGCCGACGACACGCCCGCCAGCGACGGCACGGACGCCGAGGCGGGCGCCGAGAGCGTCGTCCGCCGCGAGCGGTTCGCCGGCGGTCCCGCCCGCGAGTTCCTCTCCTCGCTGGCCGACGACGAGCGCATCTTCGCGGCCGACCTCGCCGTCGACCGCGCACACGTGGTGATGCTCACAGAGCAGGACATCGTCCCCGAGGAGGACGCCGGCGCCATCCTCGCCGCACTCGACGAGGTGGAGGCGGCGGGCCACGGCGCCCTGCCCGGGGGCGAGGACGTCCACGAGGCCATCGAGACGGCAGTCATCGAGGGGATCGAGCGCGACGGCGAGGTGCTGGTCGCGGGCGTCGGCCCCGCGGGCGGGCGGATGCACACCGCCCGCTCGCGCAACGACGAGGTGGCCGCCTGCATTCGCTACCGCCTGCGCGAGGACGTCCTGGCCCTGCTGGAGACCCTCATCGAGGGCCGCGAGCGGTTGCTGGACGTCGCCAGCGAACACACGGAGACGGTGATGCCCGGGTACACGCACCGCCAGCCCGCACAGCCGACGACGGTCGCACACTGGATCTGTTCCTACGAGGGTGCGCTTGCCCGCGACACGGAGCGGCTGCTCGACGCCTACGATCGGGTGAACCGGTCGCCGCTGGGCGCGGCCGCCTTCGCCGGGACGCCCTTCGATGTCGACCGCGAACGGACCGCCGACCTGCTGGGCTTCGACGGCCTCGTCGAGAACGCGATGGACGCCGTCTCGGCGCGGGACGTCCTCGTGGAGACGACCGCGGCGGCCGCGACAGTGGGGACGACGCTGTCCGGACTCGCAGAAGACGTGGTGGCCTTCGCCAGCGATGGGCACGTCGAACTCGACGACGACTACGCCTCGACGTCCTCGATCATGCCCCAGAAGAAGAACCCGGACACGCTGGAACTGGTCCGCGGGCGGACCGGCGACGCGACGGCCGGCCTGGACGGACTGCTGACGACGCTGAAGGGGTTGCCACGGGCGTACAACCGCGACCTCCAGCGGGCCGGTCGGCACGCCTGGGACGCCGTCGACTCGGTGACCGAATCCGTCGAGGTGGCCGTCGGCGCCGTCGCCACGGCCGAGTGGCCCGCCGACCGCCTCGCGGCCGCCGCGGGCGAGGGCTTTGCGACCGCGACGGGCGTGGCGGACCTGCTGGCGGGCGCGGGCGTGCCCTTCCGGACGGCCCACGAGGTGGTCGCGAAAGCTGCGGCCGACGCCGAGGGCAATACTCCAACCGTGACGGAGTTGAACGCCACGGGCGAGGCCGTGCTCGGCGAACCGCTGACCGCATACGTCGACGCTGCGGCCATCGAAGCAGCCCTCGATCCCGCGGAGAACGTCGCCGCGCGCGATTCGCGGGGCGGGCCCGCCCCCGTGGCCGTCGAGACCCACCTCGACCGTGCAACCGGACGGCTCGACGCCGACGGGGAACTGCTCGCGGAAAAGCGTCGCCTGCTGGCGGCCGCCGCCGACGAACTGGACAGAGAGGTAAATAGCCATGTCTGAGCTGATCACCGAGCGCGGATGGACCGCACCGACTGCGGAGACGATCGACCGCGTCCCCGTCCGGCCGGCACCGCCAGCGCCACCATCCCCGCGAGGGGATAATATACCAGAAATCTGAACATCAGATTCGATACGTGCCGGAATACGCCCTCAAACACGCACAGAGCCCACTCTATGTTATCAATTTATTCTGATAATTTCGACAGGTTTAAGTAGATACGGACAGGAGTGGATGGTACGATGGCAGAATGTATCGAGTGCGGGGCGGACGTGTCCCTGCACGACGACCTGGAGACGGGAGAGATCGTCGACTGTGCCACCTGCGGCGCCGAGCTGGAAGTGATCGGGACCGACCCCGTGGAACTGGACACGGCGCCCGAACTCGAAGAAGACTGGGGTGAGTGAGATGGCGAGCGGCGCAGGACGGGCACAGGGCGCCAGGTGCGGGCGGCGCTGCCCTGCGCCAGTCCCGCGCCGGACGCCCGGAGGGAGCCGATGAACATCGGTATCCTCTACTCCCGGATCCGCAAGGACGAGAAACTCCTGCTGGGCGAGTTGCGCGACCGCGGCCACGAGGTCACGAAGATCGACGTCCGCCGCCAGCAGTTCGGGCTCTCGGACCCGCCCGCGGAGTTCGAGGGGCTGGACGTCGTCGTCGACCGCTGTCTGGCGACGAGCCGGAGCCTCTACACGACGAAGTTCGCACACGCCTACGGCGTGCCAGTGGTCAACGGACCGGAGACGGCGCAGGTCTGTGCCGACAAGGTCCAGAACAGCCTCGCCCTGGAGCGGGCGGGCGTCCCGACGCCGACGACGAAGGTGGCCTTCACGAAAGACGCCGCCCTCGAGATCGTCGAGGAGTTCGGCTACCCCTGCGTGCTGAAGCCGGTCATCGGCTCGTGGGGGCGCCTGATGGCGAAACTGGACTCCCGGTCGGCCGCCGAGGCCGTCCTCGAACACAAGGAGGTGCTGGGCCACTACGAGCACAAGGTCTTCTACGTCCAGGAGTTCGTCGAGAAACCCGGCCGCGACATCCGCGTCGTCGCGACCGACGGCGAGCCCGTGGCGGCGATGGTCCGGTCCTCGGACCACTGGCTGACGAACGCCGCCCAGGGCGCCGAGGTCGCACCCTTCGAACTGGACGACCGCGCACGCGAACTGGTCGCGAAGGCCAGCGACGCCGTCGGCGGCGGCCTGCTCGGCGTCGACCTGATGGAGGTGGGCGTGAACGGCGAGGCGCCACGCGCCTCGGACAGTCGAGCGGCGGAGCCGCGAGACGGCGGCGCCGACGACTACACCGTCCACGAGGTCAACCACACCGTCGAGTTCAAGGCGCTGAACGACGCCGTCGACGTGGACGTCCCTGCGGCGGTGGTCGACTGGCTCGAATCGACGGTCGGGACGGAAGCGGACGCGACAGCGGGGGAGGTCCAGCCGTGACGCAGACGGCGAGTGTCGTCGGCGCCAGCGGCTTCACCGGCGGCGAACTGCTGCGCCTGCTCGATGGCCACCCCGAATTCGAACTCGCCCAGGCGACGAGTCGCTCGAAGGAGAACAAGACCGTCGGGCACGCCCACCCGAACCTCCGCCACTGCGAGTTGCGCTTTTCCCATCCCGAGGACCTCGAATCGGTGGACGTCCTGTTCGCGGCGACGCCCCACGGCGTCTCGATGGAGCGCATCGACGCCTTCCGGGACGCGGCGGGAACGGTCGTGGACCTCTCGGCGGACTTCCGCCTCGACACGGCCGAGCAGTACGAGGAGTGGTACGACGGCCACGCCCGCCCCGAGTTGCTGGAGGAGGCCGTCTACGCGCTGCCGGAACTCACCCGCGAGGAGTTGCCCGGGGCCGACCTCATCGCCTCCGGTGGGTGTAACGCCACGGTCACCATCCTGGGCCTGCTCCCGCTGGTCGAGGACGGGATCCTCTCGGGCGACGAGCAGATCGTCGTCGACGTGAAGGTCGGCTCCAGCGAGGGCGGCGCGGGCGGCGGCGAGGCCTCCTCGCACCCCGAGCGGTCGGGCGTGGTGCGGCCCTACGCGCCGACGGGCCACCGCCACGAGGCCGAGATCGAGCAGTTCCTCGGGCTGGACGTCTCCTTTACCGTCCACGCAGTCGATATGATCCGCGGCGCGTCGGCGACGGCGCACGTCTTTCCGGGCGAACCCGTCTCGAAGGGCGACCTCTGGGGAGCCTACCGCGGGACCTACGAGGACGAACCGTTCGTGGACCTGGTCGCGGGCGGCGGCGGGGTGTATCGGTACCCCGAACCGAAGGCCGTCGCCGGGACGAACCGGGCGGAGGTCGGGTTCGAACTCGACCCGCCGAACAGGCGGCTGGTGGTCTTCGGGGCCATCGACAACATGATGAAAGGCTCTGCGGGCCAGGCGGTCCACGCCGCGAACGTCGCGCTCGGGTTCGAGGAGACCGCCGGCCTGGGGTTCCAGGGCCTGCATCCTGTCGGAGCACCCTGACATGACGGTCGTGATCAAGATCGGTGGTGCCCGCGCGGTCGACCCCGCGGGGGCGCTCGCGGACGTCGAATCGCTCGTCAGCGGTGAGGCTGGCGAAGTGGCCGACCCGGAGGGCGGCGCCGGCCCGCACGGCGTGGTCGTCACCCACGGCGGCTCGACAACCGTCGACGAGACCCTCGAACGCCTGGGGATGGAACCCGAGTACGTCGAGACCCCCTCGGGTGTCGTCGGTCGCTTCACCGACGCAGAGACGATGGACGTCTTCGAGATGGTGATGCCCGGCCTGCTGAACACGGACCTCGTCGCCAGACTCCAGAGCCGCGGCGTCGACGCCGTCGGGCTGTCGGGCGTCGACGGGAAACTGCTGTACGGCCCCCGCAAGTCCGCGGTCCGGGTCGTCGAGGACGGCAAGCGAAAGATCCGCCGGGGCGACCACTCCGGTAGCCTCCGGGAGGTCAACGCGGACCTGCTGGAGACGCTCCTTTCGGAGGGCTACACGCCGGTGGTGAGCCCGCCCATGGCCGGCGCCGACGACGGCAAGGTGACGCCGGTCAACACGGACGCCGACCGCTCGGCGGCCGCCATCGCCGGCGAACTCGACGCGACGCTCGTGCTGTTGACGGACGTCCCCGGCATCCTCGAAGACCCCGACGACCGCGATTCGCTCATCCGCACCGTCGAGACGCCGGCCGACTGGGAGCGCATGGAGGCGGCCGCGGAGGGCTTCATGGGTCGGAAGGTGATGGCCGTCCGCGAGGCGCTCGAGGGCGGCGCACCCGAGGTGGTGGTCGCCGACGCGAACCTGGAGCGGCCGGTCGCCACCGCACTCGAAGGTGACGGTACGCACGTCTACCCGTCGGCGCTCGATGGCGAGGACAGTGGCGACGAGGACAGCGAGGGTGACGCGAACGGAGGTGCCGAAGCGTGAGCGGCTTCGTCTTCTCGGAAAAGCCCATCCAGATCGTCGAGGGCGACGGTCCGTACCTCTACGACGACGGCGGGACGGAGTACCTGGACATGGGCGCCAGTTACGCCTGCGTCCCGCTGGGGCACGGCCACGACGCGGTCCAGTCGGCGGCCGCAGACCAACTCTCGCGGCTGACCTACGTGCAGGCCTCCTATCCGGTGGCCGTCCGGACGGACCTCTACGAACGACTCGCCGAGACGGCACCCGGCGACATCGACTACACGTGGCTGTGTAACTCCGGGACCGAAGCGAACGAGGCAGCCCTGAAGTTCGCCCGCGCGGCGACGGGCAACTCGAAGCTCGTCGCCACCATGCAGGGCTTTCACGGCCGCACCATGGGGTCGCTCGCGACCACCTGGAAGAACAAGTACAAGAAACCCTACGAGCCCCTGATCGGTGACGTCGAGTTCGTCCCCTACGACGACCCCGACGCCATGGCAGAGGCGGTCGACGAGGAAACGGCGGGCGTCATCGTCGAACCCATCCAGGGCGAGGGCGGGATCAACCCGGCAAGCAAGGAATTCCTCCAGACTGCGCGCGTCGAGACCGCGACGAACGGCGCGGCCCTGATCTTCGACGAGGTCCAGACCGGCATGGGCCGGACCGGGACGCTGTGGGCCTCGGAGTGGGCGGACGTGATCCCCGACATGGTCACGGCCGCCAAGGGACTGGGCAACGGCCTGCCCGTCGGCGCGACGCTGTGCCGGGAGTGGATCGCCGAGAACTACGGCGACCACGCCTCGACGTTCAGCGGCGGCCCGGTCGTCTCCGCCGCGGCCGAGGCGACCGTCTCGACCATCGTCGACGAGGACGTCCCAGCCCACGCCGCCGACGTCGGCGAGTACCTCCGTGGGCGACTGCGCGAGGAACTCGGCGAGGCGGCCCGGGAGGTCCGCGGCGAGGGACTGATGATCGGTATCGAGATCAAGCGCGGCGCCAACCGCATCCTGAAGGAGCTGGCGCTGAACCACGGGATACTGGCGCTGCCGGCCGGGCGGACCGTGGTGCGGCTGTTGCCGCCGCTGACGATCGAAAAAGCGCATGCAGATCACGTGGTCGACGCGCTCGCGGAGGTTCTAGGATGAGTTGTGCGAGGACTCGTCATTGGAGCGGCTGTGGCGGCTACGGGGCCGAAGAAAGCCCCCGCGCTCTCGGCTCCCGCGACTCGCTGCGCGCTTCGCTCGCTCACTGTGCTCGCTCGCTCAGTGCTTACTTCGTCGGGGTTCACCGAGAGCGCGGCCCCTTTCAGTCCCACCCGTGTCGGCTGGCCAGTCAAGCTACGCGGGCGGGACTGAAAGGGGCCGGCCGGTCGATCCCTCCCGGGCGACGTAAGCACGCGACCGGAGGGAGCGCGCGCAGCGAGCCCCGGAGGGTCGAGCGGCCGGGGGCTTTCTGGCCGGATTCGGTATCCGTGACTCCGAGAGACACAACTCCGGAGGCTAGAACATGAGCGAGGCGAGCCAGTACGCCGAGCCCCGCGAACTCCTGATCAAGCTCGTCGGCATTCCCTCGGTCACCGGGGAGGAACGGGCCTGTGCCGAGCAACTGGTCACGTTCTTCGAGGCCCACGACCGGGAGGCCCGGATCGACGAGATGGGCAACGTCCGCGCGCCGGCCGACGACGGCGTGTTGCTGACCTCCCACATCGACACCGTTCCGGGGGACATCCCGGTACGGGTCGAATCCTGGTCGGCCGAGGAGGTCGGCTGGGGCGGCAGCGACGAGCCCGACGCCGGGACGCTGGAGGTTCTGCGGGGGCGGGGCAGCGTCGACGCCAAGGGCTGTCTGGCGTCGATGGCCGTCGTCGCCGTCCGGACGGGCGCGAGTTTCCTGGGCGTCGTCGGCGAGGAAGTCGACTCCCGGGGGAGCCGCCACGTCATCGAGACCCGCGAGAGCGAGCCCGACGCGGTCATCAACGGCGAGCCCTCGGGCTGGGACGGCATCACGCTGGGCTACCGTGGCCTCCTCGCGGGCCGCTATGTCGCCACGAGCGAGTCGGGCCACTCCTCGCGCCCGGAGAACAACGCCATCCAGGACGCCATCGCGTGGTGGTCGGCCATCGAGTCGGAGTTCGCGACCGACGAGTGGCAGCCCGTCTTCGAGCGGGTCACGCCCAAACCCACCGACATCCGGGGCGGCCTCACCGAGGACGGCCTCTCCGTGGAGGCGACCATGGACGTCCAGTTGCGCATCCCGCCGTCGATGTCGACCGAGGAGGTCGTCGAGATCGCCGACGGCCACCTCGACGTCGCGGACCGGGTCACCTGGTACGACCGCGTCGAACCGGTGATGCAGAGTCCCCGGACGCCGGTCGCGCGGGCCTTCCGCGCCGCGATCCGCGAGGCGGGCGGCGATCCCCGGCTACTCCGGAAGACCGGCACCGCCGACATGAACGTCTTCGCGAACGCCTGGGACTGCCCGATGGTCACCTACGGCCCCGGCGACTCGGACCTGGACCACGCGCCCGACGAACACCTGCCGCTCGCCGAATACGATAAGTCGGTGGCGGTCCTCGAAGCGGCCACCGAGCGCCTGCTATGACCCGCAACTTCGTCGACGTCGACGACCTCACAGCCGACGAACTGCACGCCGTCCTCGACCGCGCGGCGACGATGAAGGCCGCCCACCAGGCCGGCGAGGGTGGCAAGCCGCTGCCCGACCGGACGCTGGGAATGGTCTTCGAGAAACCCTCGACGCGGACGCGCGTCTCCTTCGAGACGGGCATGACGCAGCTCGGGGGCCACGCCATCTTCCTGGGCCCCGACGACATCCATCTGGGCCACGGCGAACCCATCCGCGACACCGCTCGTGCAGTCTCCCGGTACGTCGATTTCATCATGGCGCGAGTGTTCGACCACGCCGACGTCGTCGAACTCGCGCAGTTTTCCTCAGTGCCGGTCATCAACGGCCTGACCGACGACGCCCACCCCTGTCAGACGCTCGCGGACCTGCTGACCATCCGGGAACGCTTCGGCTTCGACGCCAGCGTCGCCTGGGTCGGCGACGGCAACAACGTCTGCCAGTCGTTCGTCCTCGGGGCCGCGATGGTCGGGCTGGACCTGACCGTCGCCACGCCCGAGGGGTACGGCGTCGACGAGGGCGTGCTCAAACGCGCCGAGGGGCTGGGCAGCCGGCCCGAACTCGCGACCGACCCCGCCGAGGCCATCGCGGGCGCCGACGTCGTCTACACCGACGTCTGGGTCAGCATGGGCCAGGAGGACGAGCGCGAGCAGAAACTCCAGGACTTCGAGGGGTTCCAGCTCACGACCGACCGCGTCGGCGACCGGACGGTGATGCACTGCCTGCCCGCCCACCGCGGCGAGGAGATCACCGACGACGTGCTGGAAAGCAACAACGCCGTCGTCTGGGACCAGGCGGAAAACCGGATGCACGCACAGAAGGGCCTGCTCGTCTGGCTCCACGAGAACGACAGCGAATAGGCCAGCGTCCGGCGGAATCGCCGTGCCGCACACTTGTTTTAACCCGTTCGAGCGTGAAATCTCCAGTCGAAACGGAGGGGTTCGTGACCGGTTACCAAACGGGGAGGACAGCGGACCGAACGGGGCGCACTACCGGGTCAAAACACCCGACAGCGGTCAGTTCTTCGGCTCGTCGGACTGGCCGGGGACGCCGCGGCCCTGGTAGAAGGCCCCGCCCCAGTTGCTGACCCAGATGTCCTGGTTGGCCAGATACAGTGCCGGGCCCGTCCGGAAGGTGTCGTCGGTGACCGACCACTCGCCGGCGCCGGTGTCGTACTCGATTTCGGCGTTGTAGACCGCGGCCTGGCCGAACTCGCCGCCGGCCATCGGCGGCAGGGGTGGCTCGTTCTCGCGGTCGTTGACCGACGGGGGCCGCTGTGCGCGCTGGAGGCGGCCGGTGTTGAACGTCTCGTCGAAAAAACGGACGAACACGTCCCGCAGATCCGACCGACCGAGCACTGCCTCGGCGGCGTTGAGCCCGCCCGTGATGTCGCCAGCGTCGCGGGCCGTGATCGTGTAGACGTCGGCGTCGGTGCCCGACGCGAAGGTCCCGGCCTCGGCGTCCCACAGTTCGTCGGCCATGTATCCGACCACGTTCTCGGCCAGGTCCGACCGGTCGACGCCGTCGAGTTCGGAGGCCCACAGCAGCCCCTGGGCGACGATGCCCTGGGTGGCGGCCTGGTTGGCGGCGCCGTCGCCGACCCGGCCGTTGCCGTCGGTGGCCTCCGCGACGGCGTCTGCCAGCCCGTTGGCGTAGTCGGCGGCCATCCCGGCCAGCTCGTCGCTGCCGGCCTGGGGGCCGTAGTAGCCGACGGCACCGAGCATCTCGCCGAGGTCCCGGGTCGAGCCGGCCCCGACGATGTCGCCCGGCGCGAAGGCGTTCATCGTCGTCTTGGCCATCCCGTCGGTCAGCGTCTGGACGTTTTCGGGCGGGATGAGCGGCTCGGGGTTCTCGTAGCCGAACCACCCACCCTGGGAGAGACTCCGCAGATCAGCGAGGAACCACAGCATCGCGCTGTGATCCAGCGGTCGTGGCGTCTCCTCGACGATGCCCTCGCCGGGCCGGAACGCCGGCGCCAGCAGCAGGTTCTCCTCGTTCAGCCGGAGGTTCCCCTCGACTAACGCGAAGGCGGTGCCGACCTGTGCGAGCGTCGACAGTACCATCGACCGGAACTCCGCGGCCAGCGAGTCGGGGAGGATGTCGAAGTGGTTCTCGAAGTTCTTCGCCCAGGTCACGCCCTTGAGGTGGGTCCAGGCCAGGGACTGCGGGCTGACCGTCATCGAGGACGCCGAGCGGTCCCACTGCAGGGTCGACGCGTCCGGCCGGCCGTCCTCGCCCTCCAGCACCGGCTGTTCGGTAAAGGAGGGGTCGCCCTCGGTGAACGGCGCCATGTTGAGATTCGGGTTCTTGATCGGCGGGCCCGGCTGGTCGGCCGCCGCGAGCATCTCCGGGAACCGCTGCTGGAAGGTCTCCTGCTGGTCCTCGGTGGCGGGGAAGAGGATCCCGTTGCCGCTCATCGCGATGTTGGTACTCATGTTGTACAGCGAGTACCAGTAGGCGTCGAACGTGGCGGCCTGCCAGCCGTACGCCTGGGACGCGCCGTCGCCACCAGCGTCGGGGTCGCCAGCGACGACGGCACCCTTCATGCCGAGGCTCCGGTGCGGGGTGCAGAAGTACATGTACATCCCCGCCTCGTCGAAGGTGTGCTCGAAAGTGGTACTGGCGTCCTCGACGGGGTCACCGCTCGAAAACGACTCCTCGCGTTCGACGACGTTGTGGGTCCCACCGTTGCCGGTCCACTCCCAGACGACCGTCGTTCCGGGGTTGACGTGGACTGCGGGCGGGTCGAATGCGAAGGCGCCGCCGTTGCCCTCGGCACCGACCGCGACGGTGACCTCGCTCTGTCCGCGCGCGTCGACCGTCCCCTCGAAGTTGTCCGTGTCCGAAAACCAGTCGCCGTAGTCGAACTCGGACGGAACCGGCGTCGGAGTCGGTGTGTCGGTCGGTGTCGGCGTGGCGGTGTCGGGCGGCGTGGCCGCTTCCCCGTCGTCGGGATTGCCGAACACACAGCCTGCGAGCGATCCGACTGCTGCGAGACCACCGAGTTGGAGGAATCGACGTCTGTTCTCTTGCATGACAGGACGGCCTACTCCGGGGGTGGGAAAAGTCCTATCTCGTGCGCGCGTCCGGGGCGCACGCGTCCAGCAGGATTAATATCACCGAATGCGAGGGGATATAAACCCGCTCCGCGTGTTCGTCCGTGTGCCACGTGCGGACGAACGAAGACCGAAGCGAACACTGATTACGGAGGCCACGGTATCCGGACACGAATGACCGAACCGCTCGTCATCCAGGCCGGCGAGATGGGGGCCGAGGAGTTGCTGGAGACGCTCGAAGGGGGGAACCGGGTCGTCGTCAAGACGGAGTTTCTGGGCTCCGAACACGAGGTCACGCTGCGCCACGACGGCGACACCTACTACTGTGACACGCCGACCCGCCTGCACAAACACGACTCCGCCGAGGAGATGCGGGAGTGCCTCCGGAATCAGGGATACAGCGAACGGTGACCCGCGAGTAACGCGGGTCTTTATTCGAGCGGCGCCACAACGGGACGACATGACGAGAGCCGATCCCTCCCCCGACCCGTCGCCGGAGCGGTTTCGCGAGCTCATGCTCGACGAGGAGCCGGAGTTCGCGGACGTGCTGACCTGTGTGTTCGGCATCCAGCGCCACGAGGCCCGAACGTACCAGGTGCTGCTCGACAACCCCGGCAGTACCGTCGAGGAGTTGGCCGACGAACTGGATCGCGACCGGAGCAACGTCAACCGATCGCTGTCGACGCTGCGGGAGAAGGGACTGGCCGAGCGCCAGCGCCGCCTGCTCGACGGCGGCGGCCACGTCTACCAGTACGCCGCGACGCCCCTCTCGGAGGCCCGCGAGTTGATGCACGAGACGCTGGACGCGTGGGCCGAGTACGTCCACGAGCGCATCGACGAGTTCGGCGAGGACGACGCGACGCTGTAGCGATGCGACTCGGTCTGACCGGCGACGTAATGCTCGGTCGGAAGGTCGACGAGTACCAGCAATCCCGCCGGCCCGAGCGCGTGTGGGGGTCGGTCCGGGACCGTCTGCGTGCGCTCGACGGACTGTTCGTCAACCTGGAGTGTGTGCTCTCGACGCGCGGCCAGCAGTGGACGCGGACGAACCGCCCGTTTCACTTCCGGGCCGACCCGGACTGGGCCGTGCCCGCACTGACCGACGCCGGCGTCGATTTCGCGTCACTGGCCAACAACCACACCCTCGATTTCGAGGAGGTCGCGCTCCGGGACACGCTCGACGCCTTGGACGGCGCGGACATCGCCCACGCCGGTGCCGGCGAAAGCGCCGACGGGGCGTGCGGGCCGGCGGTCGTGACCATCGACGGCGTGTCGGTCGCGGTCGTGGCGTTCACCGACAACACGCCCGAGTACGCCGCCGGTCCGGACAGCTCCGGCGTCGCGCACCTCGAGATGGACATGAGCGACTCGGACCGTGCGGTCGTGACGCGGGCGCTCGACCGGGCCCGCGAACGCGACCCGGACCTGCTGGCGGCGTCGCTGCACTGGGGGCCCAACATGGTCGCCATTCCGGACGAACGGTACCGGCGGTTCGGCCGGTGGCTCATCGAGGAGGGCGTCGACCTAGTCCACGGCCACAGCGCCCACGTCTTCCAGGGGATCGAACGCCACGACGGCGGGCTCATCCTCTACGACTGTGGCGACTTCGTCGACGACTACGCCGTCGACCGCGAGTTGCGCAACGACCGGAGTTTTCTGTTCGAACTCGGGGTGACCGACGCGGGGGACGTGGCCTCGGTCACGCTCCATCCGGTCGAGATCGACCGGTGTGCCGTCCACGAGGCCGACGGATCGGTGGCGGCGTGGTGCCGGGAGACGATGCGCGAGCGCTCCGAACCGTTCGGGACTGCCGACGAGTACGAACGGGCGGGAGAGGCGCTCCGCCTGGCGCTGTGACTCGGCGCGAGGCTGTGAGGCGAACAGGCGGGACAACCATCCCGCGAAGCGGCGTCCCGCACTCCCGCTGCCCGCTTCGCGGCCGTTCGTCAGCGCACGCGGGAGGGTGGCCCCGGTATCCGGTATAAACCCTCGCGGCAGGGCGGCCGGCGGGGAGCGACGACCGACCCACTTTTGCCCGACGGGTACGTTCGCCCGGTAATGAGCCACCTCGAGTTCGCCGCGGAGACGCCGGCCTGCGCGTCCGACGGCGTCTGGTTGACCTGCATCGAGTGCGGGGAGACGTTCGATCCCTTCGCCGCCGTGCGCTACACCTGTGACGAGTGCGGGGGGCTACTGGAAGTGCGGTACGCCGACCTGCCGACGTGGGAGGATTTCGAGGGACGGGGCGTCTGGCGCTACGCGGACGCTCTCCCCTTCGAGGCAGGGGTCTCGCTGCCCGAGGGCGACACCCCGCTGCACGAGGTCCCGCGCATGGAGACGGCGGTGGGCGTCGAGCGGTTGCGGATCAAACACGAGGGGATGAACCCGACTGGCAGTTTCAAGGACCGCGGGATGACCGTCGGCGTCCGCGTGGCCCAGGAGGTGGGCGTCGACCGCCTCGCGTGTGCCTCGACCGGGAACACGAGCGCCGCGCTGGCAGCCTACGGCGCCCGCGCCGGTCTGGAGACGCTCGTGCTCCTCCCGAAGGGGAAAGTCGCCGCCGGCAAGGTCGCCCAGGCCAGCCTCCACGGCGCACGCATCCTCGAGGTCGACGGGAACTTCGATACCTGTCTCGACATCGTCCAGGATCTGGCCGGGCGCGGGGAGGCCTACCTCCTGAACTCGCTGAATCCGTTCCGCCTGGAGGGCCAGAAGACGATCGGCCTCGAAATCCTGGAACAGTTCCGCCGCGAGGAGGGGGCGTACCCGGACCGGGTGGTCCTCCCCGTGGGGAACGCCGGCAACACCGCGGCGCTGTACAAGTGCTTCCGCGAACTGGTCGAGAGCGGTGCACTCGACGAGGAGGAGGTCCCCATGCTGACCGGCGTCCAGGCCGAGGGGTCGGCGCCGATGGTCGAGGCCATCGAGCGGGGCTGGGACGGCATCGAGCGCTGGGACGACGTCGAGACGCGCGCGACCGCCATCCGCATCGGCAACCCCGTGAACGCGCCCAAGGCGTTGCCGGGCATCCGCGAGACCGGCGGGACGGCCGTCGCCGTGAGCGACGACGCCATCACGGGGGCACAGCGCGACCTGGCCGAGGAGGGCGTCGGCGTCGAACCCGCCTCGGCGGCCTCGGTCGCGGGCCTGCGGAAACTCCGCGATGAGGGCGTCGTCAACGTCGACGAACGGGTGGTCTGTCTCACGACCGGCCACCTGCTCAAGGACCCGGACGCCGCCGTCGAGGCCGGCGCCGAACCGGAACCGGTCCCGGGCACCACCGAGGGCGTCCTCGACCACCTCGCGTAACGGTCCCAGTGTGGACGCGCCTCGCGGCGCGTGGCCGGATCGACGCCGACGGGTACCTCCGGCTCACCGGGTGACCGGTCAGTCGTCCTCGACCAGCGAGATGTACTTCGTCTCGGTGATGTTTGGGTGCTCGTCGAGGCGCTCCAGGACGTCGTCGGTGACCGGGTCGTCGAGTGTATACACCGAGAGCGCCTCGCCGCCGATGGTCTCGCGGCCGTTGAACATGCCCGCGATGTTGATGTCGTGTTCCCCGAAGACTGTGCCGATGAAGCCGATGACGCCGGGGACGTCCTCGTTGCGGGCGACGAGCATGTGACCGTAGGGGACGGCGTCGACGCGGAACCCGTCGATGCGCACGATGCGCGGGTCGTCGCCGGCGAACTGCGTGCCACAGACGCTGACGTCCTCGCCGTTGGCCGAGACCCGCACGGTCACGAGCGACTGGAAGTCCTCGGCCCGGCGGGTCTTCGTCTCGGAGACGTCGATGCCCCGCTCGTCGGCGATCCGGGGCGCGTTGACCGCGTTGACCTGCCACTCCAGTGGCTCGAAGACGCCCTTCAGTGCCGAGGCGGTGACGAGTTCGACGTCCTCCTCGGCGATGGCGCCGGCGTACTCGACCTCGACGCGCTCGAAGCGGTCGTCGAACAGCTGGACGGCAATCTTGCCGGCGGTCTCCGCGAGGTCGATGTACGGGCGGATGGTCCGGTAGGCGCTCTCCTCGACAGACGGCGCGTTGAGGGCGTTCGTGACCGGCTCGCCCTCGAAGGCCGCGAGAACCTGCTCGGCGATGGAGGTGGCGACATTCTCCTGTGCGGCCTCCGTCGAGGCGCCCAGGTGGGGCGTGACGACGACGTCGTCGACGTCGAGTAAGGGATTGTCGGGCGAGACGGGCTCGTCCTCGAAGACGTCGACGGCCGCACCCCGCAGGACGCCGTCCTCGACGGCCGCGGCGAGGGCCGCCTCGTCGACGATCCCGCCGCGGGCGCAGTTGATCACGTAGCCGTCCTCGATCTGGGCGAGTTCCTCCTCGCCGATCATGTGGGCCGTCTCCTCGGTCAGGGGGGTGTGGATCGAGAGGAAGTCCGCCCGCTCCAGACACTCCCGGAGGTCGTCGACCAGCTGTGCGCCGAGCTGGTCGGCCCGCTCCTCGCTGATGTAGGGATCGAAGGCGACGACGTCCATTCCCAGCCCGCCGAGCCGCTTGGCGACCTCCTGACCGACGCGGCCAAAGCCGACCACGCCCAGCGTCTTGTTGTTGATCTCGGTCCCGAGAAAGGCGCCCTTGGCCCACTCGCCGTCCCGGAGGCGGTCGTGGGCCTGGGGGATCGAGCGGGCGGTCGCGAAGGTCATCCCGACGGTGTGTTCGGCGGCCGCCCGGACGTTCCCCGCAGGGGCGTTGGCGACGACGACCCCGTGGTCGGTCGCGGCGTCGATGTCGATGTTGTCGACGCCGATGCCGGCCCGGCCGACGATCACCAGGTCGGGCGCGGCCTCGAAGACGCTCTCCGTGACCTCCGTGCCCGACCGGACCAGCAGGCCGTCTGCGTCGGCGACCGCCGCCAGGAGTTCCTCACCGGCGACGCCGTAGGCCGTCTCGACCTCGTGACCGGCCTCCCGCAGTCGGGCGATACCCGCGTCTGCGATGGGGTCCGTGACGAGTACCTTCATGCACGGGGGATACGGGGGGGCGGCTATAACCCTTGTTTTCTCGGGACAGCAGGCAAACCGCGAGACCGGACGGCAGTCCGTGCACCAGCGGGCGTCCCGGCCGTCAGGCCCTCATCGCCACGCGGGCAACGAGGCGGCGTCGGCCAGTGGAACTGTGACGTAGGCGTCGTCGCGGGTCACGTCCGCGATGACGAAGCGCTCGGTCTGTCCGTCCTCGACTGCGCCCATGACTTCCGCGTCCGCGTCCACTTCCCTGCCGACGACAGCGTCCGGCTCCATGTGTGTGAATATGTAACAACCACACATAAAGCCTCCGGAAACCACCTGCGCCAACCGCCCGAAAGCGCTGGCTCGGCGTGTGACACACGTCAGACGCGCGCGAGACAGTCACCGATCGGTTCGGCCCGGGAGGGGGAGAAGTGTAAGGACTTAGTATTTGGGGCGTGGAGTAGCGGGCACTATGGACGTTGCAGACGTCATGACGCCCCGGGAGGATGTCGTCACCGTCGAGATACCGGGTACGCGCGACGACGTTCTCGAGTATCTCCAGGACAGGGCGTTCTCCTCGGTCCCCGTCGTCAAGCGGACCGACGAGGGCGAAGTATACAGGGGCATCGTCTCGCGGGACGCACTGATCGAACGGCCCGACGAGGACCAGCTCGCGTTGCTGGCCGAGGAGGTGCCGACGACGACTGCCGACACGGAGCTGTCGGCCGTCGCCGAACTGATGATCACCGAGGGGGAACGGCGCGTCCCCGTCGTCGACGGCGAACTGGTGGGAATCGTCACCGTGACGGACCTGGTCCGGGCCATCGCGAGCGGCGAGTTGGGCGGCGAGACGGCCGTCGGCGAACTCGCCGCCACGGAGGTCAACGCCGTCTACGTCGAGACGCCCCTGCCGGTCGCCGAGCGGGAGCTGTCCTACGCGGGCGACCCCTACGCCGTGGTGCTGGCAGAGGACGGCGAGATGACCGGCATCCTCACCGAGGTCGACATCATCGCGGAGGCCCGCGTCGTCGAGGGCGAGGCCGACACCGGCGAGTCCATCGCCGACGACGACGACGACTGGAAGTGGGAGAGCGTCAAGGCCGTCGGGAACAGCTACATGCCCACCCGGAACGTCGAGATACCCACGGGACCGGTCGCGGACTTCATGACCACCTCCGTGGTGACCGTCGGCACCCGACGGGCAGCCCAAGACGCCGCGCAGTTGATGCTCGAACACGACATCGAGCAGATTCCCGTGGTCAGCGGCGGCGAGCTCGTCGGCATCGTCCGCGACATGGACCTGCTGAGGGGCGCTGTATGACCGAGGAGGGCGCTCGCCTGTCGGAACTGGCCAAACGGCGTGGCTTCTTTTTCCGGACGGCGGCGGCCTACGGCGGCGTGGCCGGCTTCTACACCTACGGCCCGCAGGGTGCCACGCTCAAGGACAACGTCGAGGCCGCCTGGCGGGACCGCTTCGTGACCCGCGAGGGCCACATGGAGGTCTCCTCGCCGGACGTGATGCCCGAGGCCGTCTTCGAGGCCTCGGGGCACCTCGATGGCTTCGACGACATGCTCGTCGACTGCCCCGAGTGTGGCGCGAGCCACCGCGCCGACCACCTCGTCGAGGACGCGACCGACGTCGCCGACGCCGAGTCCATGTCCCCCCAGGCAGTGGGCGAACTCATCGCCGAACACGACATCGCCTGTCCCGCCTGTGGCGTCGCGCTCGCGGGCGAACCCGTCGAGGAGTTCAACCTCATGTTCGAGACGACCATCGGGCCCGGATCGGGGTCCGCGGGCTATCTGCGGCCCGAGACCGCCCAGGGCATCTTCGTCGAGTTCCCCCAGCTCGCCGAGTACGCCCGCAACCAGCTACCCTTCGGCGTCGCACAGATCGGCGACGCCTACCGCAACGAGATCAGCCCGCGGAAGGGGCTGGTCCGTGTGCGGGCGTTCACGCAGGCCGAACTCGAACACTTCGTGGATCCCGAAGAGGACGAGCCGCCCATCGAGCGCGTCGCCGACGTGACGCTGCCGCTGTACTCCGCACAGGCCCAGCAACACGGCGGCGAGGTTCGGGAACTGACCGTCGGTGAGGCCATCGAGGAGGGCGTCGTGGCCAACGACTGGATCGCCTACTACCTGGGCGTCGCGACGCCGTGGTACGAGCGGATCGGCGTCGACATGGACCGCTTTCGCTACCGCCAGCACCTCCCCGGGGAACTGGCCCACTACGCCGCCGACTGCTGGGACGCCGAAACCGAGGTCGACGGCGACTGGATCGAGGCCACGGGCTTCGCCACCCGGGCCGACTACGACCTCGCGAAACACGCCGAGCACTCCGGCGAGGACTACTCGGTGTTCAAACAGTACGACGAACCCATCGCGGTCGAGCGGCCGACGGTCGACCCGGACATGAGCGTCCTGGGACCGGAGTTCGGGGGCGCAGCCGGGGAGGTCGCCGACGCCCTCCGGTCGCTGGCCGAGCGCGATCCCGACGCCTTCGACGGCCAGGAGGTAACTGTCGAGGTCGACGACACGGCCCACACGGTACCCGTCGAGGCGACCGGCTTCGGGATCGAGGAAGTCACCGAGTCCGGCGAGCACGTCCGGCCCCACGTCATCGAGCCCTCCTTCGGCGTGGGTCGGCTCGTGTACACGGTGCTGGCACACTGCTACGAGACGGACCTTGTCGACGGGGACGAGCGAACGTACCTCGCGCTCCCGCCCGAGATCGCGCCCACGACCGTCGGCGTCTTCCCGCTGATGGACAAGGACGGCCTCGGCGAGCGCGCCCGCGATGTCGAACGCGAGTTGCGGGCGGCGGGGCTGGCGGTCGCCTACGACGACTCGGGGGCCATCGGCCGGCGGTACCGCCGCCAGGACGAGGTCGGGACGCCCTTCTGCGTGACCGTCGACTACGACACCCTCGACGACCACACCGTCACCGTCCGCGACCGGGACAGCACGGACCAGAAACGTGTCGCCATTGAGGGCCTGCCCGGGACGCTCCGGTCGCTCCGGGACGGCGACCTGGCGTTCGCGGACCTCTAGTCGATGGCGCGTCCCCGCCCGGAGCGTGACCGCTGATGGCCGACACAGGATCGGACGGCGAACCGATCGCGCGTGCCCGGGAGACGCTGGGCCGCGACGAGGTGGTCCGCCGGCTCGTCCACGCCAGCGGGACCGCCCTGCCGGCGCTGTACCTGCTCGGGCTGGCGACCTGGCTGCAGGTGACCGTCCTCTTCGCCGTGGGTGCAGTCGTTGCGCTCGTCCTGGAGGCGGTGCGCCTGATCGTTGGGCTGGACTGGCGGATCTACGACCGACTCACCCGGGAGTACGAGCAGGACAACCTCGCGGGCTACGCGCTCTACTTCCTCTCGAGTGCGCCCGTCGCGGCCGTGTTCGAGCCACGGGTCGCGGTGCCGGCCATCCTCATGCTGACGATCGCCGACCCGGTCAGCGGCCTGCTCGGGTCGGCCAGCGCCGACTCGGTCAAGGACGGGTGGGTCCTGCTGGCGGTCTTCGGCGTCGCGACGGGGCTGGCGGCCCCGTTCGTCCCGCCGGCCGCCGCGGTGCTGGGCGGGTTCGCCGCGACCGTCGCCGACGGCGTCAAGCCCGTCGTGTTCGGCTACGTCCTCGACGACAACCTCACCATCCCGCCAGCAGCAGCGGTGGCGATGACCGTCGGACTGCAGTTCCCGCTGGTGGGCTGAGGGTAGCTTTACGTCTGAAGAGATGGATTGTAGCTCTCCCTAATCAAATACCAGATTTGATGGGTTTCTCTGATAATGACTGCTGTAGTTCATTACCGGATCGACCGCCCGACATCGTGCGGTCGACCTGGAAAATAGCTACAGCAGTCTTTATGATACCGTGCGAGGTGTAGGGTGTGTATTCAGCACGCACCCCGTCAGCCAGGGCCAGTCAGAGTTCTTCGCTGACGTGTTCCCAGACCGAGCACCAATCTTCGACGGCGATGAACCCCTCGACCCTCGCACAGGCACCCCACGTGTCACCGTTCTTATCCGGGATAAAC
>JAHENO010000111.1 GCA_018609945.1 Haloarculaceae archaeon
ACTTCCTTTGCCCTGTCCAGGACACCCATCGGGACCACACGTCCACAGACGACCCGCGTCGCTAAAAAAGAGGTTGATTGTTTACGCCATTTTTCGCCGGCGCTGTCTTGCGGTCTTGTCCGATCTGCGCTGCCCGGGCGTCCGGGCCCGGCCGTCGATTGGGTGCCGTCCCTGTCGCGTGCGCCGCGCGCCCCGAACGTACCTCCTCGGGGGCGCCACCGTCGCCGGTCCTCCGACTGTCCCGCCGGACATCGGCCGGAATAGTAAAAATTCGTATATTTACTGCCGAGCGCCCGGTCGACCGTGAAATGTTCGTAATAGAGTAATTATCCACTTCGTATCTATACGAAAATAAATGAGTTTTATATTATTTATATTTCAGGTGGTAGGTACATCCTGTTCGGGGTGGCGACGCCGGCCGGCTTAGCGGGTCGTCAGTCTGACGAGGACGTCGTCGGTGTCGCGGGGGAACCCCTCGCGCGCGCGGCCGTCGCGGTTGGAGGTGATCGCGTACAGTTCCCCGTCCGGGCTCTGGGCGACGTGGCGGACGCGGCCGAGTTCGTCCTGCAGGGCGCGGTGTGCGGTCGCGGTGTAGGCTGGGTGCAGCCAGTCGGCGTCGTACCGCTGTGCGTCCCCACCGAGCGGGGGGAGATCACCGCCCGTCGGCGTGATAGTGACGACCCAGATCGACTGGCTGATCAGCCCGCCGACGACGAACCGGTTTTGCCACGCCGGGATGTCGTCCCCGGTGTAGAAGGTCGCGCCCGTCGGGGCCCAGCCCGTGCCCGGACCGGTGTTCACCAGGGGCGGGACGAACTCCTCGTGTGCCGTGTAGGACTCCCACTGCTCGTCGTCGGGCCCCCCGCGTGCGATGTCCCAGCCGTAGTTACCACCCGGAAGCAGGACGTTCACCTCGTCGCGGTTGGTCGGGCCGTGTTCGGTCACGACGGGGACGCCGCTCGGCAGCCAGTCGATTCCCTGCGGATTGCGGTGGCCGTAGCTGAACACCCGCGGGTCCCCGTCCAGGTCCGGATTGCCCGGTGCCGGGTCGCCCTCGGGGGTGATCCGCAGTATCTTTCCGCCGAGAAACGACGGGTCCTGGGCACGCGCGGGCTCGCCAGCGTCGCCGGTCGTGATCCAGAGGTTTCCTTCCGGGCCGACGCGCACGCGCCCGCCGTTGTGGAAATTGTTCGCCGGAATCCCGTCGACGAGCGTCTCTTCGGTCGCGGCCGGGTCGTCGGCACCGACGTCCAGCCTGACCACGCGGTTGTTCGATTCGCCGTTCGTCGCGGTGTAGTAGAGGTAGACGTACGTCTCGTCGGGAAACGCGGGGTGGACGGCGATACCGAGCGTTCCCCCTTCCCCGCCCTTGACCCACCACGGTTCCTCGTCGCTGCCGGGCTCCAGGGCTCCGGCGTCGATGGCGTCCTGCGGACGGGCGACCTCGGACACCTCGCCGGAGTCGAACGTTACGACCCGCCCCGTACGCTCGGTCAGGTAGAGTGTGCCGTCGTCGGTGAACGCCATGTCCCAGGGGATTTCGAGATTCTCGATCAGCGTCTCGACCTGCACGTCGACCTGTGGGGAGCCACTCGGGGCCTCCCAGTCTGGGTCGTTCCCTGGAGTCGGGTGGTCGTACTCGCCGGTGCCGTCGACAGGTGTCGCGGCCGTGCCGTCGCTGCTGTCGGCACCGTCCCCGCCGTCGCTGCCGTCGGCACCGCTGTCGTCTCCGCTTGGCGAGGCACATCCCGCAACGGTCGCCATCCCGACTGCCGCGAGGAACCGCCGGCGCGGGAACCGAGAGCGGCGCGGCTCGCGTGTCATACGCCAACCACAGGACAGTCACGAGTAAAGCATGTCGGTCCCGCGTGCGCTGTCTGAGGCCGTCCGCTCCCCGTTCGGTGCGCGGAACAGCAGTCCGCCATCCCCGATTTGAATACGCGGAGACGTTCCGGGCGTGCGGCGCGTCGCGCCGTTCCGGGACTGCGACTCCTCTCTTCAAATCGAGGATGTTGGATTTTCGGTCCTCACCGCCCTCGCTTCGCTCGCGGTTCGGACACGAAAAATCCGCCCTCCCCGATTTGAACGGGGGGCAAGCCGATCTACAGTCGGCTGCTCTACCAGGCTGAGCTAAGGGCGGTCACCGGGAGTAGGACGGCTGTCGGACTTAACCATTGTCATTCGCCACGGTACTGAGGTGCCGTCTGCCGGATGGCGTCTCTGCGGCGGACGGGCGTCAGACGGCTGGCAAGATTGATATAGTGTGGGTGACAACCCGTATGACAAGCCGGATGAGCAAGATAACGTTCCGCGCCGACGACGACCTCATCAGGCAACTCGAGGAGTTCGACGCCTCCAAGAGCGAGGTCATGCGCGAGGCGCTCCGCGAGTACCTGGGCGAGACCTCGACGTCACCGTCGACGGCACCGGCCAGCGAGGAGGAGAGCCTCGACGACCTCGTCGCCGAGCGCGTGGACGCGATCATCGCCGACCGTCTCGAGACGATGTTTACGCCCCGTCAGCCCCAGGACGTCAACGTAAACATCTCACTCGATGGCGATTCTCGGGGCTCGTCGGACGTCGAGACCGACGCTGTTGACGTCGAAGCGGGCGCGTCAGACGCGGCAACCGAGAATGTGTCACGCGCGGCCGAGGAACGTATGACGGATGAAGGGGGCGATGAAAACACGTCTGCAAACGAGCGTAACACGTGCTCGCAGTGTGGCGAGAACCTGTCGCCGTCCCACGTTTACTGTCCGAACTGTGGGGAGAAGTCCGCCCACCGAGTGTTCTGCGAATGCGGTGACGAACTCCGCTCGGACTGGGCGTTCTGCCCCAGCTGTGGACGGCGCACCCCCGCAGCCGACGTTCTGGACCAATCATGAACCGCTGTAAACACCCGTCTCAGGCCGTTTACCGCCGCAAACGTGGCAACGTCTTACGCCGGCCGTAACTTTTATTATCCCATGGTCTGTGTGTACGTCTGCGTAAGACGGTCGTCTTACACAGCGCGACACGCGACACACATTCCGGTGCTGTCGTGCGGTTCCGCGGTGTAAGACGAGCGGGCAGGCGCGAACTGTCCCCGTCTTACCCAACACAGGGGAACCAAACATGGAGCGTGTGACACTACGGATTCCGAAACAGCAGATCGAAGAGGTCGAACGAATGGTCGAGACGGGCGAGTACCCCAACCGGAGCGAAGCGATCCGGTCGGCGGTTCGGGACATGCTCGCCGAGCAGGACGTCGGGAAGGAACGGCCCTCGGAGAAACGCAAGCGCCGCAACAAGCGCACGTGGGCGAAGGTGTAACGATGCAGGACATCGTCAACGAGGCCCTCGAGCGCGACGAGCAGGAGAAACAGCAGATGGACGACGTCGAAGGCTTCGGCGACCCGCGGATCGTCATCGTGGGCGCCGGCGGCGCCGGCAACAACACCGTCAACCGGCTGTACAACATCGGCGTCGACGGCGCGGAGACGATCGCCATCAACACCGACAAACAGCACCTCAAGATGGTCGAGGCCGACACCAAGATTCTCGTCGGCAAGTCCCTCACCAACGGCCTCGGCGCGGGCGGCGACCCCTCGATGGGCGAGCGCGCGACCGAGATGGCACAGGGCACCATCAAGGAGGTGCTCGGTGACGCCGACCTCGTGTTCGTGACCGCGGGCATGGGCGGCGGGACCGGCACCGGCGCTGCGCCCGTCGTCTCGAAGATCGCCAAAGAGCAGGGCGCGATCGTCGTCGGCATGGTCTCGACGCCGTTCAACGTCGAGCGCGCGCGCACGGTCAAGGCAGAGGAGGGACTCGAACGGCTCCGCGAGGAAGCGGATTCGATCATCGTGCTCGACAACAACCGCCTCCTCGATTACGTCCCGAACCTGCCCATCGGCAAGGCCTTCTCGGTGATGGATCAGATCATCGCCGAGACCGTCAAGGGCATCTCCGAGACCATCACCCAGCCCAGCCTGATCAACCTCGACTACGCCGACATGACCTCGATCATGAACCAGGGCGGGGTCGCGGTCATGCTGGTCGGGGAGACCCAGGACAAGAACAAGACAGAAGAGGTCGTCAAGGACGCGATGAACCACCCACTGCTGGACGTCGACTACCGCGGCGCCAGTGGCGGCCTGGTCCACATCACCGGCGGCCCCGACCTCACCCTCCAGGAGGCCGAGGGCATCGCCCAGAACATCACCGATCGCCTCGAAGCGAGCGCGAACGTGATCTGGGGTGCCCGCATCCAGGAGGAGTACAAGGGCAAGGTCCGCGTCATGGCGATCATGACCGGGGTCCAGAGCGCGCAGGTGCTCGGGCCGACCACCCAGAAGCAGGCCAACAAGTCCCGCCAGGCCATCGAGGGTGTCGACGAGGAGACCTTCGACGCCGCGAGCAACTTCCAGGCCGACCGGGAGTTCGGCGAGACCGACGGCGGCCGACAGCACGTCGAACAGAACAACGGGCTCGACGTCGTCCGCACCGACCAGCCGTAACTGCGGTCGATCCGGATCTCTCCCGCGACGCGCGAGACGAGCGGTCGACGCGGCTTTTTTTCAGGCGAGTGCCGCCAGGAGGTCACACTTCCGGCAGACCTCCCCACGGGTCGGGCCGCCACACCGCTCGCACTCGCCGAATTCGCCGTCCCCGCCGCGGTGTTTCGCCGCGGCGAGTGCCGCCAGTTCCTCGTAGCCCGCCATGATCGAGTGACGGGTCCCCGGGTGGCGCTCCTCCAACTCGTAGAGCAACTCCTGTATCTCTCCCCGGTAGGCCTCCTCGGCGTGGGGACACTCCGTGATGTGGGCCGGCAGGTCGCGCAGGTGTGCGTACAGCGCGACCTCTTTCTCGGGAACGTCCCGGAGCGGCTTCGCCCGTGGCACGAACGTCTCGGTCTCGGTGCGCGCTGATGGTACCTCGTGCGTGACTCCCTCCCCGTTCGCGCCGCGAGTCTGCCCCTCCTGTGCCCGGTCGAACCCCCCGAGACTGGCGTCGAAGTGTTTTGCAATCTGCGTGATATCTCCCTCCAGAAAATTCATCATCGCCGTTTCGGCCTCGTCATCAAGATTGTGACCAGTCAGAAGCTTGTCAGCGTCGAACCGGGCCGCATAGCGGGCCAGCAGGTCCCGGCGAAACACCCCACAGTACGCACAGGCTGACATGTTTTTGGGGTCGTCCTCGACCACCTCGTCCATCCGGATGTCGAACTCCTCCTCGTAGGTGACGACCTCGTGGCGGAGCCCCAGGTCGGCCGCGAGGTCCCGGCAGGCCGCGAGGCTCTCGTCGCGGTACCCCTCGATGCCCTCGTGGATCGAGAGTGCGACCAGCTCGACGCGGGGGTCCCTGGCGAAGGTCTCGTGGAGGATCGTCGCGAGGACGACGCTGTCCTTCCCGCCCGAGAGGCCGATCACCCACGTCTCGGGTTCTTCGGGCGTGGCGTCGTCGGGCAGGAGGTTGTCCTCGCGGACCCGCCGTCGGACCCGCTTCTCGACGGACTCGCGAAAGTGCTCCTCGCACATGTGCAGCCCGGAGTAGGCGGCGTGCATCACCGCCTCCCTGCCGCACTTGTCACACTCCATCGCTTCCCCGTTGCTGGCCGACGTGGTTGACCCTTTCGGAGTTGTGGATGGGGCTGCTCGCGAGGCGCCACCGTTTTGCCCAGCAAGCGCGTACCCGGCGGCGATGACAGAGTGGGACCGCGAGCGGGCGATCGACCGCGTCGAACGACTCGTCGAGACGGTCGCACACGACGTGATGCCCGTCCCGGTTCGGGAAGTGTGGGTCTTCGGCGACGTCGCGCTGGGTCTAGATCCCGTCGATCGCGTCGACGTCTACCTCACCAAGGACGTCCTCTTCCACGACGAGGCCGACCGCGAGTCGGAGTTCGTCGAGTCCCACGGGATCGAGGGCGTCGGCAAGGCCGTCCGCGCCGAGTGGGCCGACCGGTATCCGGAGTATCTGCGCGCGAGCACGAGCGGCCACGCTGCGCCCGAGAAGTGCCTCGCCGCGCACCTCGTCGACGCGGACGAACCCATCCACCTCGAAGTGTGCAACGCCTCCTTCGAGGACAACGTCACCCAGCGTCTCGAGGGGGCACTGGCCCGCGGGAACTACACGGAGATCCTGGACCCGCGCGGTGTCTGTCTCTGGCTCGACGGACGCCGCTCCGAGGGGGCCTTCGAGAAGTTGCGCGCCAGCGAGTACGCGTTCCCGCCGCTCGCCGGCGCGCTGGAGATGCTCGGTGCCGACCCCGAGGAAGCAACCGCGGCCGCCGCCGCCGTCGAACAGTACCGGGAACGCCAGGAGGGTGCGACGGTCAGAGGCGACGTCGTCTAAACGTTTATCCGGGAAAGGGTGGCCAGCGTCCGTATGTCCTGACCAATCACCGCGTGGCGGTCCGCAGTAGCGTGACCCGCCGCCTCGCGAGACAACTCTGTTGGCAGACTGGAGTCACCTGTTCGCTACACTTGCCCGACGGTCACGAAGAAGGGGACGACCTCGCGGTGGCGGTACTGCCCGTCCTGCATCTGTTCGGCGACCGTCCGACCCATCTCGCGCCAGGCCTGGCGGAGGTCGTCAAACTCCTCGGGGGTGGTTTCGCCGGCCAGCACCGTCGCCCGGTCGGAGTCGAGTCCCTCGCCGCTGGCTTTCCGCCGGGCGGCCTCCAGTGCCCGCTCGGAGTAAGGGGGTTCGACGGTACGCTCGTGGTCGTACCGGCGCACCTCGATTCCGGAGAGGTCACACTCCTCGAAGAGCGCCCGGGCCGCACCGAGGCTCGCGTCGGTGTCGACGCCATCGAGGTACATCTCCCGGGCCCGTCTGGCCAGCGGCGCCTCGGCTTCCACGGTCGAGTCGACCCTGACGGCGCTGTTGTCCGGCTCGATGGCCGCGACCGCCCCGCTGGAGACGCGGGCGAACTCCCGGACCGTCGCTGCCGGGTCGGGAAGGTTCACCAGTAGCGCCTGGCAGACCACCAGGTCGAACGCGCCATCGGTGAACGGCAGGCGCGTCGCGTCCCCCCGGACGCGCGGGTCGGCAGTTTCCGCGAGGAGGTCCGCGTCGGCGTCGAGCGCGATCACGGTGCAGGCACACTCCTCCCGGAGGACCCGCGTCAGTTCGCCGGTTCCCGCGCCCACGTCGAGGACGCGCTCGCGGCGGTCGAGTTCCAGCGGCTCCAGGGCCGCCCGCGAGTCGTCCCACATGCCCTCGCGCGTCGCGGCGAGGTACTCGGCGGTGAACTCGCGCACGCCCGCCGATACGGCCGAACGCGTCAAAAGACCGACGGACCGCTACGTCCGGAGCTCCCGCACCCGGTCGATGTTCCAGCCGAACCCTCTGCCGTCTTCGGTCGGCGTCTCGAGCACGAGCGGCACGTTCCGGATCGCCTCGTGGTTGACGAACGCCGCCATCCCCTCCTCGCCGATGTGGCCCTCGCCGACGTGGGCGTGTTCGTCCTTGTTGGTGCCGCACTCGTGTTTGGAGTCGTTGAGGTGGACGCAGGCGAGGGTCTCGAGGCCGACCACCTCGTCGAATTCGGCGAGCGTTTCCTCGACCGCCTCGGGCGTCGAGAGATCGTAGCCCGCCGCGAACATGTGGGCCGTGTCGAGACAGACTTCGAGATCGTGGTCGGATTCGGCCAGCACCGTCGCGAGGTGGTCGAACTCGCCGCCGAGTTTGGTGCCGCTGCCCGCGTCGGATTCGACGAGGACTGTCACGCCCTCGGGGACCGTCAGTTCGTCCAGCGCGCTGGCGGCGTTCGCCAGTCCCTCCTCGACGCCCGCGCCCGTGTGTGCGCCGAGATGGGTGTTCACGTACTCGATGTCCAGCGTCGCGGCGGCGTCGACCTCCTGCTGGAGGCTCCTGATGGACTTCGCGCGGAGGTCGTCCTTCGGCGTCGCGAGGTTGACGAGATAGGAAGCGTGGATGACCCACGGGCCGATGTCGTGGTCCGCACTCCCGTCGCGAAACCGGGTTGCGTTGTCGTCCCCGATGTTCGGCTCCTGCCAGACCTGCGGGGAATGCGAGAAGATCTGCCCGCAGTTGCCGCCGAACTCGCGCTGTTCCTCGATCGCGTTGTGGACGCCGCCGGCGATCGACGCGTGTGCTCCGACTCTGAGTGTCATGTCGCCGCGTCGGGACCGCCGCCGCTTAGGGACTTCGTTGTCCGGTGCTACTCCGAATCGGTTTCCTCGCGGTC
Organism: Haloarculaceae archaeon; assembly: GCA_018609945.1. Classification (GTDB taxonomy): domain Archaea; phylum Halobacteriota; class Halobacteria; order Halobacteriales; family Haloarculaceae; genus SW-9-67-25. Next base: position 8,198 of record JAHENO010000111.1, read on the forward strand.
CCAGTAGGACACGTCGTCCTCGCGTCGGTAGTACCCTTCGAGGTCCCGGTTCCCGCTCCCGCCCGGCGGTGCGCCGACGTAGACGCCGAACTTCTCGGAGTCCGGGTAGACGGTCACGTCGGGGTCGTTCATCGTCGAGACTACTAGGTACGAAAGGGGTTCGTCGCTGTCGTTGACGACCCGGTGGGCGCCGCGTTCGTCGGCCGGCAGCGCGACGTAGTCCCCGGCCGACAGCGCCAGCATCTCGCCGTCGAGGCGGAGCGTACCGCTCCCGGAGCGGACGAAGATGGCCTCCTCGTTGGCCGTGTGGTAGTGGTAGGGCCAGGCCTTCTCGCCCGGCGGGAGTTCGTACAGGCTGCATCCGAGTGCCTCACCGTCGGCGGCCTCGCCGAGTTGCTTTCGTCGGATGCGCATGCCGCCCTGGTCGAGGTCCGTCCAGTCGAGGTCGCTCTCGTTGACGCGTCCCATGGTTGCCCCTGGATGCCCTGCCGCATAATGGTGCACCTCGCCCGCCCGGCAGTATCCTAGCAACACATTATTGACAGCCAGGTGCGAACCGGGGATATGGACAGGGCCGACAGGCTGGACCTCGTCACGCGCCACACTGCCGAGGTCGTCACGGAAGCCGAACTGGAGTCGTTGCTCGCGGAGGGCTCGCCGTCGGCCTACATCGGGTACGCCCCGACCGGCGAGATGCACATCGGCCACTTCACGACGATGCGCAAACTCGCGGATTTCCTGCGGGCCGGCGTCGACGTCACCGTCCTCGTCGCGGACCTGCACGCCCACCTCGACGACGAGAAGAGCCCCTTCGAACTGCTGGACGCACGCTCGACCTACTACCGTATCGCCATCGAGGGGATGATCGACGCCGCCGGCGGGAACCCCGAAGAAGTCGAGTTCGTCCGCGGGACCGACTTCGAACTCGACGAAGAGTACGCGCTGGAACTGTACCGGATGCTGGCCGAGACGACCATCTCCCGGGCACAGCGCGCCGCCAGCGAGGTGGTCCGGGAAAGCGAGAGTCCCAACCTCGGCGGCCTCGTCTATCCGCTGATGCAGAGCCTCGACGTGAAGGCCCTGGAGGCCGATATTGCCTACGGCGGCATCGACCAGCGGGGCATCTACATGCTCAGCCGGGAGATCCTCCCCGACCACGGCTGGACCGAGCCGGTCTGCGTGTTCGCACCCCTGCTCGCAGGATTGCAGGGTGGCAAACAGAGCGCCTCGGACCCCTCCTCGGCGGTGTACCTCACCGACGACGACGAGACGGTCGCGTCGAAGATCGACGACGCCTACTGTCCGATGGGCGAGACCGAGAACAACGGCGTCCTCGAGTACGTCGAGTACCTCCTCTTCCCCATTCTCGCCCACCGGGGCGAACCCTTCGTCGTCGAGCGCCCCGAGAAGTACGGCGGCGACCTCGTCTACGAGGACTACGCCGACGTGGAGGCCGATTTCCTCAGCGAGGACCTCCACCCCGCGGACCTGAAGTCGGCGGCGAGCACGTACATCTCGGAGGTCATCGCGCCCGTCCGCGAACGGTTGCTCGACCGGCCCGACCTGCTCCGCGAGGCCTACCCCGAGCGGTACGGCGACTAGCGGCCGATGGGCGAGACCGACCCCGACGACCACCGCATGCGGGCCTGCGTCCGCGAGGTCTACGACGAGATCGCCAGCCACTTCTCGAAGACGCGTGCCAATCCATGGCCCGAAATCGAGGCGTTTCTCGACGACGTCTCCCCCGGCGGCCTCGGACTCGACGTCGGGTGTGGCAACGGTCGCCACCTCGCACTGGTCGCCGACCGGACGGACCGCGCCCTCGGCCTCGACGCGAGCCGGGCGCTGCTCGCGGAGGCCCGGAGCCGGCTGTCGGATGTCGGAGAGGTCACACTCCTGCAGGGTGACGCGGCGGGGCTCCCGCTCGCGGCCGGGACCGTCGACGTGGGACTGTACGTGGCGACGATCCACCACCTCCCCGACCGGGCGACGCGGCGGGCCAGCGTGGACGAACTCGCGCGCGTGCTCGCGCCTGACGGGCGGGCCCTGGTGAGTGCCTGGAGCACGACCCACGACCGGTTCGACGCACCCGACGACGGGGAGGGATTCGACACGACCGTCGACTGGACGCTGCCCGACGGAAGGACTGTCCCCCGCTTTTACCACATCTACGCGCCACCGGAATTCGACGCCGACCTCGCCGCGAGTGACGTCGCCGTCGAGGAGACGTTCGTCTCCAGCGGGAACTGTTTCGCGCGCGTGCGGTCGGACGGGTGAGTTCCGGGCGGAGTCACTGCTTCGCGGGGTGCGCGGAGATGAACCTCCGTGCTCGTGCGTTCTGGTGACGGAGTGCGCGGCCCGGGATTTGAACTCGCCGAGACGGTCCTGCTCGTCGCTACGCTCCTGCGCGGGCCGCGACTCGTCTGCTCAAATCCCGGGATCGCATACACCGCTTCGCGGGGTTCGGCGCGCTGATACGGATTGCTGTAGTTCTGTACCGGATCGACCGCAAGACTCCGTGCGGTCGGACCGGAAAATAGCTGCAGCAATCCGTATGAAACGCGCCGCTGTCCGTTTCCGTACGGAGACGTGCGCGGCCCGGGATTTGAACCCGGGTTAAGGGCTTGGAAGGCCCTTGTCATAACCAGCTAGACCAGCCGCGCTCACGGTCACAGTCTCGCGCGCGACGGCTTAAGGCCTATTGATTCCGCCCTGGGATCGCGGTTCTCCCGGCCGCAGCCGATCTCCGCCACGGTCGGCACGAAACCGCCAAAGGAAACATGACCGTCAGAACGAAAAATCACGAGAACTCGCGACCGTCAGACGCGATCAGGAGTGCCACATTTCGACCCGGGTGGTCCCGTACTCGCTGCTGTGCAGACTGGACCGGCGCTCACCGCTCTACGCGCTCGTAGACGTCGGAGGTGATGTACGCGTCGTCCTCCTCGGTGTCGTAGATCCGGAGCCGGTCACCCCTGACGCGTGCCGCTATCTGTGGTTCGTTCTCGTGGTCGGTCGTCCGGGCCGAGCGGGGACCGGCGGGGCCGCTTTCCAGGCGTGCCTGCCCGCTCGGTCGGATCGCCACCGCTTCCCGGGATCGGTCTCTCTTTGCGCCCCCGTCAGATCGCTGCTTCTCGCGCGCGCCCTGCTCGGCCGGGAGGAACGCCCCCGCGACGGCGCTGAGGAGACGCGCCGCGAGAAGGGTGACCGCTCCCACCAACCACTGTCGCACACCCTGCCCATCCCGCTCCCGAGAGGGATCACTCCCCTCGTCGGTTCGGCCTTCCGTGAGTGTGGGACCCATACACACACATAGCGACTGTCGCACTAAACCGTTGTGTGTTGCCGGACAGACACGTCTGCGTGTGTATGTTTCATCTCACAGGTCAGCGACGAAATTCCGGACAGCGCCGCGGGCAATCAGGACCACATCTCGCGGGTCGACGACTGGCGGGACGCCCTCGAGCAGGACGACTACTGCACCAGGTCCGGGAGGTCCCGCAGCGACGCGAGCACGTGATCGGGCGCCGGCCCGTCTTCCTCGGCGCCCGCGCCCGTCGCCAGCAGGGCAGCGCGAACCCCGGCGCGTTTCGCACCGGCCACGTCCGAGGCGACGGAGTTGCCGACGTGGAGGGCCTGCGCCGGAGTCACGCCGAGCGTCTCGAGGGCCGCATGGAACGGGTCGGACGCGGGCTTTGCCGGCGCGTCGTAGCCGCCGTGGACGACCGTCTCGAAGTACTCGTCGAACCCGAGCGTGTCGAGTTTCTGTGATTGCATCTCCGGGGCGCCGTTGGTGACCGCCCCGATAGAGACGGTTCCCTGGAGGCGGTCCAGCACCTCGCGGGCGCCCGGTAGCGGCCGGACGTTCGTGTGGTCGCGCGCGTCGGCGTACGCCCGGGCGACCTGCCGGGCCAGGTCCGGGTCCCGGCCCCGGTCGCGGGCGATGGCGACGAAACACCGCTCGCGCAGGTCCGCGACGCCCTCGCTGTCGTCCGCGAAGTCGTTGTAGCGGGTGACGTACTCCCGGTGGGTGAAGAAGGACTCGACGCCAGCCCGCTCGAAGGCGAGCGCGAGCATCTCCTCGGTCGAGCGCCGGTACTCACAGAGGGTGTCGTCGACGTCGAACAGGACCGCTCTGACGGGCGCCATCCACTGGCGAGAGGGCCCGAATCGGCAAAAGGTCGCCGCTCTCGCGCCGTCACTCACTCGCAGCGGATTCGCTGACGGTGTAGGCGCCGTCCTGCTCCGCGAAGACCCCGACGACGACGCCCCACGCGAGCAGGGTCTCGATCCGGTCCTGCCACTCGGTCTCCCAGGCGGGTTCGCGGTCGCGCTCCCAGCGGGGGACAATCTCCCGGATTTGCTCGAAGACCGCGCCGGGGGAGAGGGGATCGTCGGCTGTCCGGAGCGCATCGTACATCTCGCGTGTCCCGAAGACGTGATTCAGGAAGTTCTCGCGGAGGGTCGCGCGGTCTGGCGGGTCGCGGACGCGGTAGAAGCCGCGGTCGGTCTCGGCGGCGAGTCCCAGCGCCTGCAGGAAGGTGATCCACTCGCGGGCGTTCTCGCGGGACGGGACCGGGGTCCGGTCGCGCACGCGGGTACAGCAGTCCTCGACGCTGCCCGGCACCAGCGGCAGCGCCTCGTGGGTCCCGAAGAGCAGGTCTTCGTCGGCGGGTTCGGGGGCGACCTTGTATCGCATCCTAGAGGAAACTCTCGGCGAGAACGTCCTCGTGGGTGTCGCCGAAGACGTGCGTCTCCCCGCCGAGGACGTCGACGGTCACCTGCGCGGGTCCGAACAGGTCCACCGGCAGGTCCGCAAACTCCCAGTCGGCGCCCTCGAAGATTTCCGCGAAGGGGACGCCGTGGTCGTCGGCGGCCGTCGAGACGACCTCCTCGAAGCGGTCGAACGGTTCCTCGACGGTCAGGTGGACCTGCCCGCCGTAGGCGAGGGCGTCGGTCGTGCGGGCCATCGCGGTCGCCTCGTCGCTCGCGACGGGCGCGACGGGGGCCGACCCGGTCGCCGAGAGGACGTCCGCCGGGTCGTACCCCAGGTCTGCCAGGCGGAACGCGGCGAGTTCGGCGGCCCGCGAGGCGGCGACGACGCTGCCCGTGATCGACGCCGTCGCGAACGCCGGAAGGAACACGCCGCTCTCGGGCACGCCGGCCCGTTCGGCGACGGCCCTAGCGACGGCCTCGTCGGGGAGGGTCCCGGACTCGACGGCCAGGACGGCGAAGTCGAATTCGTCCCGGTAGCCAACGCGGGCGAAGATGTCCTCCTCGGCGACGAGCGCGCGGGCGGGGCCGCTGCCCAGTCCCTCGAAGTCGCCGACGCTCAACTCCCAGCCGGCCGTGCCGGCACACAGCAGTCCCAGTGCGGGGTGGTCGGTCGACAGTTCGACGTGCGCGAGCGGGGCGCCGGCGACCTCGTCGAGGCGGGTGCCCACAGTCGCCAGGCCGGCCGTCACGATCTCGGACAGCAGCAGGCCGGCCTCGATTGCGCCGGGTACCTCGACGCCGAAATCCAGGACTGCGGCGTCTCCCTCCAGCGGATGGACCGCCACCGTCAGCTCTTCGGCGAAGTCGATGGCCTCGTCGACGAGTTCCGTGGCCATCCGGTTGAGACTCTCCATACTCCTCCCTTGGTGGGTGCCGCCTTAAGAACTCGCGGTCCAGTACCGCGTTCCGACGGCTCGGGGCCGGTTGTGAGGGGCGTCAGCGGTCGCTACGGGCCGGTCGGCCGAGCCGCTCCTCGACGTGGTCGACCTTCTCGCGGGCCGAGGCGTCCGACGTTCGTTTGTCGTCGATTTTGAGGAACGTGCTCACGCGGTCGGCCTCGACGGCCGTGTGGGCCGCAGCCACAGCGTCTAGGAGCGTGTCGATGTCCTCGGCCTCGATGAC
>JAHENO010000112.1 GCA_018609945.1 Haloarculaceae archaeon
ACACCTGCGGATTCGCTAAGCACCTGCCGGTCGAGGTGTTCATCATGGGTCTCACCCCCGTAATCGGGTTCCTCGATCAGCACGGGATCGACGTTCTCGCTCCATCCTCGGACGAGATTGTCGACATCCTTCAGCACAACGTCGAAACGGCCATCACGAAGGACCCGTTCCGTGTGTCGGTTACGGTCGCGAATGGCACCGATGAACTGACAGTGATACTTGATGGAGAAATGAACCTCGTAGACCTCGAACGCTGACACTAGTACATATAACTCGACTGTTGTATCACTTACTCTAGTGAAAAGCGTTTCTCCGAATCTTGAACACGATTCCGGCCGATACGAGTGAGACGCATGTACAAGGATAACCTCATCGTCGAGGGCACCTGTCACACGTACCATGTATCGGAACAGAACGCACTGAACCCACAGGCCGTGGGGATGGGCAACGGACTCTTCGAGATCATCAACAACCTGCACCCGGACGACTACGAACTCCCGCCGGAGAAATGGTTCAAGAACGATACTGCGCAGGAACTCGCCGATCTGATGTGGCTCGAAACCGACATCGACCTCGCCCGGTTCCAGTCGACGAAGCTCACGGACTACTTCGCAGACGGGATGAACAGGCTGGATACGGGGATCGAACTACGCGAGAAGTACGGAGAGTTCCGGATTCCGTCGGTGCTGGGGAGCGTCAATCCCCTCGCCGACGATGCGCTTGAGGAGATGGAACGACAGGTCGAACAGGAGGATGTCGACGGGTTCAAGCTGTATCCTGCGTTCTTCGAGGACGGCCAGACGCTCGATATGCGTTTGGACAACCCCAACGTCGGGGTGCCGATCATCGAGAAGGCTGTCGAACTCGACGTCCCTCACATCGCGGTCCACAAGTCCGTCCCGTACGGGCAGACCAATTTCGAGGAGTACGACGTGGGCGACGTGGAGGATGCGGCGTCGATGTTTCCGGAGATTACTTTCGAAGTCGTCCACGCCGGGCTGTCGTTCCTCGAGGAGACCAAGTTCCTCCTCCAGCGCTACCCGAACGTCTGGGCCAACCTCGAGATAACGACGTTCCTCGTCGCCGAGAGCCCGATGAACTTCGCAGAGGTCCTGGCGGAACTGCTGGTGTGGGGCGGGCCGGAGCGGATCGTCTGGTCGACCGGCCCGACCGCGATCCATCCTCAGCCGATTATCGAGGCGTTCTGGGAGTTCCAGTTCCCCGAGGCGATGCGTGAGAACGGCGTCCCTCCGCTGACCGACGAGATCAAACAGATGATCCTCGGCGAGAACGCGCTCCGGATGATGAACAAAGACCCCGACGCCGTCAGATCGAAGCTCGAGGATGTCGACGACGAGGTCGCTCGCATTCGTGCAGAACAGGAGGAGCGCCCCGAGCCGTGGTCGTCGATTCGACCCACTGGAGCCTCGGGACCGATGCAGCAGCCGAAGGCTGGACAGAAAGCAGCCAGTGATGATTGATATTCATGAGTAGCGACAGCTCCGATCTCGAACTTCGAGTTAGGGAGCAACTGGACGAGGTCCTCGACCCCTGTAGCACGTTCACGGAGAAACCTCAGAGCATCGTCGATCTCGGGCTGGTCGATGGCGTCTCTATCGAAAGCGGGGACGTAACAGTCGATCTGTTACCCACGAATCAGTTGTGCATGTACATCCCTCACATGTCAGAAGACATCAAAAACAGGATCGGGGACATCCCGGAGGTCGATTCGATCACCGTCGAGACAGTCGCGGACAAGGTTTGGACCCAGGATCGGATGACTGACGAGGCATACGATGAACGGGAGGCGTACTTCCAAGAGCGGGTTGAAGCCCACGAAATCACGCCGGCCTACGACGGAGCGGAGTGGTCTGATGAGACCACGAGTTATACCGGGAATGCGGAAGACTGACAAGAGTAGTCACCCACAAACTGCAGAACGGAGTGCAGTGCTTAATTCTTCCTCCCGGATCTTGAATCTGGTCTCTCTATCTTGCGCGGTTGCCTGTGTCAATATCAGTAGGCCAGTAGTTGTTTCGCCGAGTTAGGCAAGAGTCCGCCAGTTTAGGAGTCCAGCCGGTCGACATCCGCGAGCACCGCCGTCGCGGTCTCGGGCCCGCCGGCACCGCGCCCGGAGACGTTCAGCCGGCCGGCGTGTTCGGTCTCCAACTGGACGATGTTGCGCGTCCCCGTGACCGCAAGCGCCCCGTAGGCGGGCACCAGCCGCGGGCCGACCCGCACCGCCCCGTCGGAGACCTCGCCGATCAGCCGGATGGTGCGGCCGTCCTCGTTTGCGAGTTCGAGCGCGCTCCCCGGCAGCGATTTGATGCCCTCCACGTCCGCGTCGGCGAGCGTGTACTCCCGGTCGCCACGGGCGAGCACGTTCGCGAGGATGACACACTTCAGCGCCGCGTCGGTCCCCTCGACGTCGAAGGAGGGGTCGGCCTCCGCGACGCCCAGGTCCTGGGCCTCCGCGAGGACGTGCTCGTAACCCAGCCCCTCGGCGGCCATCCGGGAGAGAACGAAGTTGGCAGTCCCGTTGAGGACGCCGCGCGCGGCCGTGATGCGCCCGGGACCGAAATCGTCGATGGTCGAGAGGACCGGCATCGCGCCGCCGACCGTCGCCTCCATCAGCACCCGCCCCTCGCTCTCGCGTTCGAGGGCGCGGACGTCGGCGTACCGCTCGGCGACGGGCCCCTTGTTGGCGAGGACGACGTGGCGGTCCCTCTCCAGGGCCGCCCGGAGGTGTCCGAACCCGGGCTGGGCGTCGCCCAGCGTCGTCGGCGTCGCCTCCACGAGAACGTCGTAGGCCCCCGCGAGCGCATCCTCCGGGTCGGACCCGCCGACGACCCCCTCCCGTTCTTTCCGGTCGAGGGCTGTCTCAACGTCGATTCCCCCGGGGTCGACGGCCGCGCCCCGGGAGTCGGCCAGCGCAGTGACGGTGTGACCGTACTCACCAGCGAGTTCGGCGACCGAGGACCCGACCGCGCCGGCGCCCAGGATGGCGATTCTCACGCCGCATCACCCGCCAGGGGTTCGACGACGCGCAAGCCCTTCTCCTCGGCGACCTCGCGGACGGTCGCCAGCGCCGCGTCGGCCGCGCCGCGCTGGGCCGCCAGGCGCACCCGCGCGCTCGACTCGCCGGCGTCGCCGTCGGGCGTCGACAGGGAGAGGTCCCTGATCGACGCGTCCGACGCGTCCTCAATCCGGTCGAGGGTATCGGAGAGGTCGGTGTCGACGATGTGACCGATCAGGACGACGGTCAGTTCCGTGCCGTAGCGGTCGGCTCCGGCCTGGATGACGTTGATCCCCTCCTCGCGGAGCGAGTCGACGATGGCCTCGAACCGTTCCGGTGTCGCCTCCAGGTCCACCTCGACGGGGATGTGACCGCGGGGTGTGACGTTGCCCCGTTCGTGGAAGATCGAGAGGAGGTTCCCGCCGTGGTCCGCGATGGGTTCGAGGGCCCGCAGCAGTTCCCCGGGCCGGTCGACCAGTTCCAGGCGGACCGTGTAGGCGCGCACCTCCTCCGTCGAGTCGCTCATCGGCCGTCACCTCGATGTCGGACACGGAGGCACATTAGCCGCCCCTCCGAGGGCCGGCCATATGAATCCAGTCGTTCGGTTTCGCCTCTTATCCCACTCCTCGAACACTCGCCGTGCCCGACGATAGATCAGCGCCCCGTGCCAGTCCCGGTTCTGACGCTCGGTTGCGCATGCAGCGAAGCATCCGCCGAGCGAAGCGAGCGGCGGAGCCGCGAGCAAGCGAAGCGGTTCACTGATAATGACTGCTGTAGCTATTTCCCAAGTCGACCGCACGACATCGTGCGGTCGAACCGGTAACGAACTACAGCAGTCATTATGAATCGAGGCCGAAGGCCGAGATTCAGCCTTTTTCGCCCACGTTTTTGCCGCGAGGGTTCCCGCAGGCCGAAGGCCGAGGAAACCCGAGCGGGAAAAAGGTGGTCTAGAAGTAGTCGACGGCGTCGGGCAGTTCCAGTTTCATGCCCTTGCGCTCGCGGATCTCCATGATCTTCTCCCGCTGGAGGTTGTCGGCCATCACCTGGAAGCCGGCGTTCTCGGTGTTCCAGGAGGCCCGCCCCTCCGTCGCCGAGCGGATATCCGAGGAGAAGCCGATCATCTCCTCGACGGGTGCGACGCCCTCGACGACCTGGAGGTCACCCTCCTGGTACATGTCGTCGATTCGGCCGCGCCGGCCCTGGATTTCGCCGCTCGCGGGCCCCATGTGCTCCGGGGGCACGTCGATGCGGACCTGCTGGATCGGCTCCAGGAGCTTGATTTCGGCGTCGACGAGGGCGTTGTGGACGGCCTGCCGGACCGCGGGGATGACCTGTGCGGGCCCGCGGTGGATGGCGTCCTCGTGCAGGCGGGCGTCGTGGAGCCGGATGAGCGCGCCCTCGACGGGTTCGGCGGCCAGCGGGCCGTCGTCGAGCGCCTCCTCGAGGCCCTCGATGACCAGCTCCATCGTCTCGTTGAGGTGCTGGATACCCTTCGTGTCGTCGATGAAGACGTTCGTGCCGTGGATGTGCTCCACGTTCTGCGAGTCGTCCTTGTCCATCCCCGCCTCCTGCAGCGCCTCGCGGCGCTCCTGCTCGGGCATGTCCATCGTCACTTCACCAAACTAAAACATCTCC
>JAHENO010000113.1 GCA_018609945.1 Haloarculaceae archaeon
CTCCGAAGAACTCGAAGCGGACGAGGAGATCCGCCAGCGGTACCTGGGGGTCTGATCGATGGTCGAACCCACCCGCGAGATTCCGCTCGACGACCTCCGGGACGACCCCCAGGCACGCCTGGACTTCCTGATCGAGGCCGAGGTCATCGACGTCGACGAGGACGACAGCGTGACCGCGACGGCCGACTTCATGGACGCCCGTTCGGTGTACGCCGATACCTACTACGAGGTCGACGAGGAGACGTTCGCCGAGACGGTCGCCGACCTGTTCGACGTTTCGGTCGAGACTGCCCGGGAGCGCATCGACGAGGACCTCACCCGCGAAGACCTCGTGACCTATCTGAGCCTGCAGTCCCACATCGACCGCGACCTCCCGCAGGACGTGCTCGTGTTGTTGACTTCGATGGTCTCCGGGATCGGATTCGGCTCGGCAGTTCCGGATTCGATGCCCGAACTCGACGACGACACCTACGAGGCGTTCGTCGAGGACCACGGCGACGCCGTCGTCATCGTCTGGTCGTATCCCTGTACCCCGTGCCGGTCTCTCAAGGAGGACCTCCCGGCGGTTCGCGAGGCGTTGCCCGATCGCGTCTCGCTGGCCGGCGTCGACGGGGACAGCGTCGGTCGCCTGCGCGAGGAGTTCGACGTCACGTCCGCACCGACGCTGCTGTTCTTCGCCGACGGCTCCCTCGCGGATACGTTCGAGGGCTACCTCCCGGCCGAGGCTCTCGGGGAGCGTTTCGAGGAAATCTACGGATAGCGTCTTCCCGTCTGGATACTCGCGTGGCGCTTACTCCGTGCGATCGATGTTCAACTCCTTCTTGATATCGTCGAGGAACTCGGAGTCGGCCAGCTCTTCCATCTGCCCGCGGAAGTGCTCTTCACAGACGCCGACCCTGACGCCGTCCTTGTCGACGCTGACGTCGGCGTCCCGATCACAGTAGTGACACTTCATGCACGACCCTAGAGCGGTCCCGGCATTGAAGGCTACGGACCCGGCAGCCCGCGGGGCCACGCGTCGAGGGTCGGCCTGCTGTACCGGCCGGGCGGTCAGCCGCCGTCGAGGAGCGCGCGGACGCGCCCGTACTCCGCACGGTCGAGGCCAGCGACCCCGAGGCGGTCGTCGTGGGCGTCGCTCCCGCCTGTCGCGACGAGGCCGTGCCGGTCGATCGCCGCCTCGACGGGCGCGGTCTCGACGGAGCGGTCGTAGGGATAGTACCGCTCGACCCCGTCGAGAGTCGCCGCGAGATCTAGGGCAGCGTCCGGGTCGTCGTACCTGAGCGGGTGGGCCAGCGCGACCACCCCGCAGGCGTCCCCGAGGAGGTCGTGCCCGCGCTCGAAGCCGGGGACCTCGCGGGCCACGTAGCAGGGTCTGCCGTCGCCGATGAGGTCCTCGAACGCCTCCGTGTACCCGACATCGGCAGGACTGTCCGCGACGGCACGGGCGATGTGTGGGCGCCCAACGCCCCGCTCGAACGTCACGTCCAGCGTGACGCCGAGGCGGTCCTCGAGACAGTCGACGATGGCACGCGCCCGTTCGACGCGGTCGGTCTGGAGCCGGTCGAGTTCGGCGGTCAGTTCCTCCGTTCGCTCGGCGCCGTACCCGAGCAGGTCGACCCGCCCGGCCCGCGAGTCGACGCGCAGTTCGATCCCGTGGATGACGGTCAGGCCGTCCCGTTCCGTCACCGGGGCGTCGAGCGCGGGGTGGAGTCGGTCGTGGTCGGTGACCGCGACTGCCTCGACGCCAGCCGCGCGGGCGGCCGCGGGGAGAGTCTCCAGGGTCAGCGATCCGTCGGAGTTCCTCGTGTGAACGTGGAGGTCGGCGACGACCATCTCAGCGGTTCTCGTCCCCGTCGTCGTCGCCGTCGTCGTCGCCGTCGTCCTTCACGTCGTCCTTGATCGACTGGAGTTCGGACTCGACGTCGATGTCGACGCCGCGCTCGGCCGGCACGTCGGTCCCCGCCACAGCGTCGTCGCCCGGACGGTCGCTGGCAGCCAGTCGGTCGTCGATTTCCCCACGGAGCGTGCGCGCCTCCGCGAGCAAGTCCCTCGCCGGGTCGTCCGGGGGCCGTCCCGCGAGTGCCTCCTGGAGGTCGGCGAGCGCGTCGTCCAGCCGTGCCAGCGTCTCCCGGCCGAGTTCTTCCGCGCGCTCGCGTGCTTCGCCTCCCGCTTTTCCGGTCGAGGGGCGCTCGCCGGCTGCGAGCCGGAGCGCCCGCTGGAGGAGTTTGAGTGCGCGGACGTTCGTCTCGAGGGCGAGGATGATGGCGGGAATCGTCACCTCGCTGGTGAACCGGGCCAGATCGCGCGGCGTCGGCGGCCTCCGCGGTGGCCCGTCCCCGGTCAGCTCTGCCTGTAACTCCTCGACGGTCCCGGCGAGGTCCCCGACGAGTCCCGCGGCCTCCCGGGCGTCGTCCCGGCGGCGTTCGCTCATACCAACAGGGAGGGTACCCACACACAAAAACCCGGAGTTTCAGTTCCTGGTTTAGGCCATCCAAAACTCTTATAGCTTTAGGGGTGCCTAATCCCCTCTAATGAGCGCCCTCGACGATGGCCCGCCGGTCGTCCACGACGCGGAAAGTGACGAAGCCGACGTGACGATGCCGGAGGTACCGGTATCGGCCCACCAGAGTGCTCCCGGCCGGGTCGTGTTCGTCGAGGAGGACAACACCGAGGGCTGGATCGCCTCCAGCCTGACCGTCGCGCTCGAAGAATAGCCCCTCGCCCTGGTCGCTGTCCCCCGGCCCTCCGACCCCGACCGTGAGTCACCGCCCGGATCTGTTTCTGCCTGTTCCCGTCAGTCCATCGCGGCGTCGAAGACGAGGGTGTCGTCCTCGAGGTAGTGCTCGACGTGGTGGGCGTCCTCCTCCGTCTGGACGAGGATGTCGCGGAGGATCTGGGCGGTGGCGTGGTCACCGAGGTTCTCGGCGAGTTCCACGTGGTCGCGCACCGTCTCGATGATGTCGCCGTAGATTTCCATGTCGTTTTCCAGCGACGTCCGGATGTCGTAGACGTCCTCGTCTTCGGTCTCGACCGTGGCGAACTCCTGGAGGTTCTCCATGCCTGCGACGGGCGTCCCGCCGAGTGCCTGGGCGCGCTCGGCGATCTCGTCGGCGGCCGCCTCGGCGTTCTCGGCTGCCTCGCCGAGGAACAGGTGGAGGTCGCGGAACTCCGCACCCTCGACGTTCCAGTGGTGCTTCCTGAGCTGGTGGTAGAGGACGTAGGTGTCGGCGAGGTCCGTGTTCAGCGCGTCGATGATCTGCTCGGCCTTCTCCTCGTCGATACGCAACGCCGGGCTCTCTTCGACGGTGCCGAACTCCTGGTTGACTGTCTTCTGGGTGCTCATTGCGTTCCGTACTACGATGTCGGTACCCTTAAAACCTCCCATTCTGGAAAAAAATTTTTGCAAAGAAAAAATAGTATGTTGTATTTAGAAACTCGAAATCGCGTATCGGTGGGGGCCGGCCGCGACCGGATGGCTCGGACAGTTACTCTCCGGTCACTCGGACAGCCACCATCCGGACATTCGGACCGGCACTCTCCGGACAGTTCGGACTGCCCGTTCAGGGGCGAGTAAGCACGAGTCCGGCGTCGCCGTCCAGTCGGTCGGTGGCGTCGGCCAGTGCGCGGGCCTGCCGGTCGTGGACTGCGCGGAGGGCGTCCAGTTCGGCCGCCGAGAGTTCCAGCCGGTCGGCGAACTCGTCCCAGACGTGGCCCGGCAGCGCAAGGACGTAGACGGCGTCGGTGCGGACCAGCAGCGGGTCCATGTGGAAGTGGTTGCGCCACTCGTAGACGATGTCGTCGACGCCGGGAAGCTCGCGGACTCCCTCTTGGTGGCGCCGGGCGAGCTTCCGGAGCCGATCGGCGGACACGTCGGTTTCCGCAGCGATCCGGTCGAACGTCTCATCGTCGAACGCAGCCAGCGGCGGTCGCGCGTCTGTCATGTGCGCGGTTCGGCGCGCCCCGGCAAAGGTGTTCGTACTCGTCGCCCCGCTGTCGATGGGGTTTAGTCGTCGGGCCAGCCACCCACGGGTATGCATCCGCGAACCGCCGAATTCAAAGAGCGCGCACTGGACGAACTGGACTTCGAGGTCGACGTCCACGAGTTTCCCGAGGGGACGAAGACGGCAGCCGACGCGGCCGAGGCCATCGGCTGTGACGTGGCCCAGATCGCCAGTTCGATCGCGATGGTCGCCGACGACCTCGTGGTCGTCGTGACCAGCGGCGCCAACCGCGTGAGCGAACAGCGCCTCGCGGAGATCCGTGGCACCGACGCCAGCGCGGTCGGGATGGCCGACGCCGACGAGATCAGGGACACGCTCGGCTGGTCTATCGGCGGCGTCCCGCCCTTCCTCCACGACACCGAGGTCCCGGTCTATCTCGACGAGACTCTCACCGAGTTCGACACGGTCTGGGCTGCCGCCGGCACGCCCGAGGCCGTCTTCCCCATCTCGCCCGAGCGTCTCCGCGAACTCTCGGACGCAGAGGTCGCCCACGTGGCGCAGTGACCCGACTGCCTGCAGACTGTGACTGCGGCCGAAACGGGAGCGATCACCAATCAATAACCTGACATTCGTCAGACACACTTATTTTTGCTGAGATGCTAGGCTCTCGTGGAGCCATTTGGCTCCGTAGTGTCACACGCAGGGGCGTCATGCCCCTTTGTTCCCCTCTGTTGATCCCCGACGTGGTTTGATCGAGCAGGTACCGCCGTCTGCTGCCAGACCGGTCCGATGGGTTTAAACGAACCCGAAAAGTACCCACGCTTGTCCGCGGGCTCGTAGATCAGCGGTAGATCACTCCCTTGGCATGGGAGAGGCCCCGGGTTCAAATCCCGGC
>JAHENO010000114.1 GCA_018609945.1 Haloarculaceae archaeon
ACACCTGCGAATGCGGTTCGTCCGTCAGTCACGGCGGCCTACGCTGTGACGCGGTACGCAGCCTTCTGCCTGATCTCGGTATTGTGGCAGGAGGGACACGCATACTCCGTCAGTTTGGTCGTCTCGTCGTTGTAATTCATACGTTCACCACAGCGGCACTTTACCATTATATACACACGCATGTGCCACTAATACTTAAATTCTGTGCACCTACTGTCGATATTACTTCGCGTAAGTCAAATATTGTACCATCACACGGACGGCTCCAAGGGTCCCGTGCAACCGCAGCCGGATGTACTGCACGGCTACTGGATTTAACTGAGTCGGCACCGTGTACACACAACCACATGGACACTGTCGATCGGCTCCTGGAGAAGTACGCGACGAGTCAGAAGCTCATGGACCAGATCAGGTATACGGCCGAGACGTTGAGCCTGGAGTTCGACCAGTGGGAAGAGCAGTACGTGAAAGGCCCGAGTCTCTACTTTCTGATCGTGGCCGAGGTGAATTTCGACGACTTCACCGACCCGCTGGGAGGGAACAAGTGGCCGATCAACCGCTGTCACGTCGTTAGTGACTCCCCGGAAACGTTCACCGAAGTCGCCCGGGACGTGGCCCACACTCGGGACGGGGCCGTCATCGTGACTACCGATGGAACCATTCAGGAACAGATGGTCCGCGTCCGGAGTCCCTCAAAAGAAGTTCTGCAGGAGGCAACCGAACTCCAGTACGCCGACTGGATGGGGACCAAACACCTGAGTGCACTCGAAACGTCGCTCCGCGAGGACGTCCTCTCGGCGGTCACCCTCAGCGAGGAGGACGGCCGTGTCACTACCTTTTTGAGTGGTACCTATCAGGACTATCCCCGCGACGAAATCGGCGGACGGTGGCGGCCCACCGAGTGACGGCCTCTACGCCGTGAACGGAGCGGAAGAGACGCTCCGCAGTGCGTTACGCGACGCGCGTGCTCGTCGCGATGGGTGCCTCGTCAAGGTCGCGATCAGTTTCGTCGTCTGACTCCTCGGGAATCGGCTCTCGCGGAACGCGCGTGCTCGTTGCGATGGGGACTTCGTCAGGTCGGTCAACTACGCTCTCGCTCATTCCATTCGGAACTTGATCACTGCCGCTCAAGAATCTTTTGATGTATGAATAGTAATACCCACTATATTCCTAATACAAGCTCAACTTTTCCGCGATAAGTGATGTATGTTCTAATAATTTAGCGAAAGAGTGTAGAAGACAGTTTCGCAAGTGCAGGACGTTCGTATCGGTACTCCAACACCGGCGCTACGGTGGTCAAAGTGTACGCCCGGGCAGTACCGGGGACATCACTCCTGTGCACCCAAACTGAAAGCATATCAACTGTCATCGGTCGGCAGGCAAGATGGAGGGCACGTGTGTAGCAAGGGCCAAGACGCGTCGAAGCAGTCCACGCCAGTCAAACACCCCAGATGAACAGCAGTCCGAGTGTCGTTACGATTGCAAGAATCAACTGGAGCGGTGCACCAACCCGGAAGAAGTCAGTGAACTTGTAGCCACCAGGGCCATACACCATCAGGTTCGTCTGGTATCCGATCGGTGTGAGCATTGCAGTCGAGGCTCCGAACGTCACCGCCAGAACGAACGTAAAGGGGTCGGCACCGATGGACTGGGCCGCCTCGATCGCGACGGGAATCATAAGGACAACACTTGCGTTATTGCTGACGACGTTCGTGATGAGTGCTGTAAACAGGTAGAACAGTCCGAGGATGAGTGCTGGAGAGGCATCAGCCGTGGCCACGAGGATAACTGCAGCGAGCCAGTCCGCAGCCAGCGTCTCCTCCATCGCAACCCCGAGCGGGATGAGTCCTGCAAGCAGGAAGATGACGCTCCAGTCTACCGCCGGGTACACCTCAGTGGGTTTGACACAGCCCGTGGCGACCATCGCGACGATGCCACCCAGGGCACTCACGAGAATCGGCAGAACGTCGAGGGCTGCCAGCCCCACGACTGCCGCAATGATACCCAGTGCAACAGGGATGCGTTCGTATCTGAAATCCTGGAGTGCGAGTTGCTGGGCAACAATGAATTCACGGTCGTTTGCGAACCGTTTGACCGACTCTTCAGATGCCTGGATGAGGAGCGTGTCCCCGCCCCGGAGCCTCCGTTTGTCCATGCGTGCGTGGATGATTCCACCACCGCGGCGAATGGCCAGCACTGTGGCGTCGTAGCGTTCTCTGAAATTCAGTGTCTCGAGTGTTTCGCCCAGAATCGACGCCTCCGGTGAGATGACGATCTCCACCAGCTGCTGTTCAGATCTGGGTTCCATGGACTCCTCGTCCGCCTGAAGCGTCTCGTCAGTCACCTCTGCGTCCGGCGCGAGTTCGAGCCCCTCGGTTTCGATGATGGTCACCAGACTCTCCTGGTCGGTCCGCAATACGAGGATGTCACCGGGATGGATCTCCTTTTTCGCGAGTGGTTCAGTGAATACCTGGGCACCCCGAATGATCTGGATGAATTCGGCATCCACGTCGATGTCACTGAAACACTGGCGGACTGTCTTGCCGACGAGATGCGAATCTTCGGTGACGACTACCTCCGTCAGGTATTCTGCCATCTCGAATTCCTCGACGAGTTCGTCGCTCGTCTCGATCCGTTCGGGAATCAACAATCGTCCGACAGTCGCAAAGTAGACCACACCGGTCACGAGAACGATGACCCCGAGTTGTGTGAACTCGAACATCGAGAACGGTCGGTCGATGAGTCGGCCAGAGACGTCCGACGCGAGAATGTTGGTCGACGTACCGATGAGGGTCAACATCCCGCCCAGCATCGCCACGTACGATACTGGCATGAGGAGCTTCGAGGGTGAGATGCCCGTTTTCTTCGAAAGCGTGTTGATCATCGGTATCATCACTGCGACGACCGGCGTGTTGTTGACGAATCCAGCCGTGCCCCCGGAGAGGCCGAGGACAGCCAGTAGTTGTTTGTACGGATTCGTGCCGTAGCGTTCGGCAATCTGGTTGCCGATGATGTGCACGATGCCGGTTCGTCGGATGCCCTCGCTGATAACGAACATTGCCAGAACCGTCACCGTTGCCGAACTGGCGAACCCACCGACGCCTGTCGCAGCGTCGACACCCGTCCAGGGCTCCAGAACGATGAGGGTGAACATGATACCGATCGAAATAATATCGATCGGTATCGGTTCACTGATGAAGAGAAGGAGGGCGACGCCGATGATGGCAAACATGAGAAGGATTTCAGTCGTCAGTGGCGGTATCTCGCCACCAGTCCGAGCGAGAAACGCGATCTCCATGCACCCAGAAACTCAGCTACAACAGTGAAAAAACCAGTGAACGGTGACCGACAACTGTCGTTGACTGCACAGAGACATCCGCATTTTTCGTCAGTGAAAAGTTGGCCAGTGCGATATTCCGGTGAACGATGTATAAATTTATTTATATTATGGCCAAAATGTACGCCCGAACACTAACGACCGGCGTCATCCCGGGCGGCGTGCCGCGTCGGCCGGCTAACCCTCGTGCGGGCGCGTCTGCAGTGCGCTTGCGCGCTGTCGCGTGCCCGGGTTCGCCGCGCTGTCATCGCACCCCGGACGGGGTCCGCTCGGGCGGGGACTGAGGCACGCACCGGACGGTACGCCGTCGGCCGGCAAGAACCTGTCGCGCACACGCGGGCCGGCGTGGCGCCCGCTCAGAGCGCGTACTCGTCCTCGCGGAACTGGACGTACCCGCCGTCGTCGAACCGGCGCTTGGTGCGGTTGTACTGTCGTACCAGCCGGAGGCCGGTCAGGCCGGAGCGGAGGACGCTCAGCCAGGAGTACTCGCCGCGGTTGAGCATCGTGTCGGCGGCGGCGAAGACGCGATCCCAGTCGGCGGGCCCGTAGTCGGCGACGATGTGTGCCATCGTCACGTTGCGCCGGAATTCGTCGCCCAGGGCGTCCTGCCAGGCGTCGTTGTAGGCCTGCAACTCGCCCGTCGCGGCGAGTTCGCCGGCGATTTTCCCGGTGCGGACGGCCACGTGGTCGCCGCCCTCGTGGAAGGCGGAGGTCCCACCCATCGCGCCGCCGACAACGGCAATGCCCGCCCGGGTCGGTGATTCGACCGGGCGCGTCGAGGAGATGGGGTAGGTCTCCGTGCCGCCGCGCTTCCCGCGGTCCTCGACCAGCGGGAAATCCGCGATGTCGTAGCCGGGATAGGCGTAGTCGATGAGGCGTTCGAGGTAGACGCTCCCTTGCGGGATCGTCTCGTCGTCGTCGCGCAACAGCGCCCACTCGGTCCTGTCGAAATCGTCGACGTCCAGCCCGATCGGCATCGTCAATCCGACGCGGGCGACGCGGCCGTCGTTCGGAAATACCCACGGGTAGGCGGTGTGGCCGGGGATGATCCCCCACCAGAAGAGGATACGCGAGGGTTCGAAGACCTCGGCGGGCACCTCGCGGTACTCCTGGTAGGCGATGTGGTTGGCCTCGGTGGGGCCGAGGTACTCGGCGATGCTCGTCCCCCCAGGTGTGAACTGGTCGAGCGTGCCCGTCGTGACCGTCCGCTGGGGGCCGTCGGCGAGCACGAGATATTCGGCCTCGATCTCCTCGCCGTTCGACAGCGCGAGGCGGTGGCGGTGGTCGTGGTTCGGGTCGCCGCCGGGGTCGGAGTCGACGCCGGTGACGCTGTCGCCGACGTGGTAGGAGGCACCGGCGTGTTCGGCCTCCTCGCGGAGCCAGTCGTCGAAGCGCGCCCGGTGGAAGGCAAAGCCGAACTCGGGATAGCTCGCGTCGATGCCCGTGTCGTCGATGGTGAGCGTCTCCGTGGGGCCGTGAAAGTCCGCCCCGTCGAGCGTCCGCAACACCACGTCCTCGGGAATCTCGGCGGCCTCGAAGTCCATCAAGTCGACCCAGTAATCGAGCATCCCGGCGGCGTCCGTCGAGTCGGGGCCGAGACGGTCGCGGTCGTTTCGGGGGACGCCCTTCTCGACGACCAGCGTGTCCGCCCCCGCCTCGGCCGCCGTCCACGCCGCCGAGGTGCCCGCGGGGCCGCCGCCGACGATGGCGACGTCGACGCGTTCCATACGCCTATCGGGGACCCGACCCGGTATAAACCCAACTCATCAGCGCCGCCCTCGCCCGAGGCTGTTGAGTCAGTCGGACGGCGCGGTCGACGCCTCGAGGTCTTTCGTGCAGGCCCGGAACGTCGTCTCCCAGTCCGATCGGGCATCCGCCATGGCCTCGTGGGCCTCCCGGCGTTTCTCCGTGACGCGCTCCTCGAGGCGGGCGTAGGCCTCGCTGTCCGCGAGTTCCGCCTCCGACTTGTGTGCCTCGATGGTCGCCTTCCGTGCGGTGAGCCCGAACAGGTCGTCCAGCGCGGTCAGGTAGGCCTGCTGGGCTCCGTAGGTCTCGACGACACCCCTGATGTCCGCTCTCTCGACCGGCTTCCGGACGTACTTGTCGACCGGGTGTTCGACCAGGTCGAAGTCGGGATGCACGGAACTGACCATCACCACGAACGGGGTGTGTGCCGACGCCTCGATGGACCGTGCCACTTCGAGACCGGTCTGTTCAGGCAGCTCCCGGTCGAGCAGGACGATGTCGACCCCGTCGTCCAGTTCCGCCAGCGCCGCGGACCCGTCCGCTGCCGTCCGGACCGCGCAGTCGGGCGCCAGCCAGAGCGAGTACAGGTCCCGGTACCCCTCGCTGTCGTCCACCACCAGAACGTCAGTGACGTCGTCCACCATTGCTCGTCCCTCCGGAGTGTTCCCTCAAGTAATAGCGTCTCTCTCCAGACCGTTCAAACCGTTCAATCGAGGGGCTGGCCGGTCGCTTCATAATGACTGCTGTAGCTATTTTCCAGGTCGACAGCACGACGTCGTGCGGTCGATCCGGCAATGAACTACAGCAGTCATTATCAGACGTAGCCGTTCTCGAGCAGGAGCTCGCCGTTGAGGACCGACGCGCCGGCAGCACCGCGCATGGTGTTGTGCGCGAGGCAGTTGAACTGGACGCCGCCGTCGGTCGCCTGGACGCCGCCGACCGCGACGGCCATCCCGTTCTCGCGGTTCCGGTCCAGCCGTGGCTGGGGACGGTCGGGCTCCTCGAAGACGTGGACGAGCTGGTCCGGCGAGGAGTGCAGGTCCAGCGTGGGGTGCTGGCGCATCGCCGCGGCCACGCCCTCGACGGTGGCGTCGCCGGCGGTGTCGGCCCAGACGTTCTCCAGGTGGCCGTCGAGCGTCGGAATCCGGTTACAGGAGGCGTCGACGCGGGCCCCGTGCCAGTCGACCTCGGCCCCGTCGAAGGTGCCCAGGAGCTTGCGCGATTCGGTCTCCATTTTCTTCTCCTCGCCGCCGATGTGCGGGAGTGCGTTGTCGATGATCTCCATGGAGGTCACGCCCGAGTAGCCCGCCCCGGAGACGGCCTGGAGGGTCGCGACGGTCACCCGGTCGAGACCGTACGCCTTGTCGACGGCGGCCAGCGGCGGAACCATCGTGATGGTCGAGCAGTTGGGGTTCTTGACGAGGGCGCCCTCCCAGCCCCGGCGGTCGCGCTGGACCTCGATGAGGTCGAGGTGGTCGGGGTTGACCTCGGGAATCGTCAGCGGGACGTCCTCGTCGAGACGGGCGTTCGAGGAGTTCGAGGAGACCACGTAGCCGGCCTCGCAGAACGCCGGTTCGACCCGTTCGCCGACGCTGGAGGGCAGCGACGAGAAGATGATATCCACGTCGTCCGGAACCGCGTCCGGGTCGGTCCGTCCGACGGTCAACTCCGCAACGTCGTCGGGAATGGGGACGTCGATGCGCCACTTCGCGGCCTCGCGGTAGGGGCGACCGGCGCTCGATTCGCTGGCTGTCAGTGCGGCGATCTCGAACTCGGGATGGGGGTCGAGCAACTGAATGAGTCGCTGGCCCACCGCCCCGGTCGCGCCGAGGATGCCTGCGCGTACTGTCATTGCCGATGGTAGGGCGACGGCCGCTCAAAACTGTTTGGAATGGTCCCGTCGGTCGGCACCGGAACCGAGAGGTATCTACGTCCCGGATTCGAGGTCGTAGTCCCACGCTTCGTAGCCGCCACTGAGGTTGGCCACGCGGGCGTCCTCGTCTACTCCCTCGTAGGATTCGAGCAGGCGGGCTGCCTGGCGGGAACTCTCCCCGACCGGGCAGGCCACGACGATCTCATCGCCCCACTCGTGGTCGTCGATTTCGCGTGCGAAGCGGTCGATGGGGAGGTTCGTCGCGCCGGGGATGTGTCCCTCCTCGAACGAGTCGGGCTGGCGGATGTCGATCACCTGGATATCCGCGCCGTCGTCCAGTCGCTCTTTCAGCTCCGCGGGAGACATTTCCTTGACCATGGACGGCGTTCGCGGGCGGCGGTCAAAAGCGCACCGTACTGCGACGCCGCGCCCGGCTGGCGGTCCTAGAACCCGCCGTACCGCAGGAGCACCATCACGACGACGAGGACGAGCTGGAAGAGCCCCTGAACGCCGCCGAGCATGGCGTTTTGCTTGCCGATCCGCGAGATGAGGCCGTCGTCGGGCGCCTCGGAGGTCATCTCGAGATAGACGCGGACCTCGCCGGGCAGGAGGAACCCGAACCCCTGGACCGAGAGGATGGCGACGATACCGAGCGCGACGGCGACGGCGGGCGTGGTCATGGTAAACTCGCCGATGGTCAGGACCACCCACGCCAGCGAACCGACCGTCGCGACCGCGAAGGGGAGCTGCCAGCGCCAGTCCCGCCACGCGTCGAGCCGGTAGGCGATCAGCGCGAGCGCGGGGGGCAGTGTGGCCAGGGTGAACAGCGCCAGCCACGGGCCGGCGTTGGGAAACAGCCCGGCCTGCAACGCGAGCGTGATACCCGTGGCGATCGTGACCAGCGCCAGCGACGGCATCAGGAACGTCATCTTCGGGGTCAGACGCCGGAACACGTCGGCGCTGGCCGCCTCGTCGAGGCCGCCGATGACGGGGCCCAGCACGGCGCCGAGGAAGATGTCGACCCCGGTCCAGAGGATGCCCGCCATGACGTGGACGTACGTGAGGTGTTCGAGCGGTGCGACGGTCACCGCGTACGTGAGCGCGACCAGCGACACCCCGACGACACCGCCCGCGAACGCTGGGTTTGCCCGTCCTGCCATTCCTCTGACTGACGAGCGAACTGTCGTCGTCATGCGGGTCGACCGTGAGGACTCCATCACATTATATGTCCGGCCGACTCGCTCGGCCGCCGCGACAGCCACAGACGCGGTGCCCGACGGGACAGAAAACGCGTGATAAAAGGGAACGGGACGGGACGAAGCAGGACAGGACGGGAACGAATAAGGGAGCGGGACCCGAGAGAGCGGCCATGCCTGCGGTGACGGCGACGTCGGTGGAGGTGTCCACCGGCGAGACGATCCACTACCGGCGGCGGACGGGCGGCGAGGTTCCGGTCGTTCTCCTCCACGGCGACAACAGTTCCTCGAAACACTGGGACGTCGTCTTCGAGCGCATGGACGAGCAGTTCGACCTCGCCGCGATGGACATGCGCGGGTTCGGCGACTCCTCCTACGAAGAGCCGGTCGACTCGCTTGCCGACCTGGCCGCGGACGTCCCGGCGTTCGCGGACGCGGTCGGGTTCGACGCGTTCCACCTCTGGGGGTGGTCCCTCGGTGCCGGCGTGGCGATGCAGGTCGCCGCGGATGTCGACCGGGTCGGCCGACTAGTGTTGATGGCCCCGCCGAGCACTCAGGGGCTCCCGGTCTACGAGAAGGACGCGAACCTCGAACCGACCGACACCGTCCTGGAGACGCGGGCGGAACTCGCCGAGGATCCCGTCTCGGTCGCGCCCGTGTTGCACGCCTTAGAGGAGCAGGACCCCGAACTGATCAAGGACATCTGGGAGCAGGCCATCTACGTCCACGGGCCACCCGAGGCGGAGCGCTTCGACGCCTACGCGGCGGAATCACTCAAACAGCGCAATCTGCTCGATGTCGACTACGCGCTCGTGCAGTTCAACATCTCAGACGAACACAACGGTGTCAGCCCGGGCACCGGCGAGGTCGACGACATCGACGCGAAGACGCTCGTGATCCGTGGCGAGGACGACCTCGTGGTCACCCGGGAGATGTCAGAACGCGTCGTCTCGGACATCGCCGACGCCCGGTTCGTCGAACTGGCCGACTGTGGCCACGCTCCCACCATCGACGCGCCCGACGAACTGCTGGGCGCCGTCGAGCCGTTCCTCGACGTACCCGCCTGATCCCGGCGGCACGACCGTTTCGCGGCACGGCTGCGGCGCTGGGCCTCCCGCCCGTCGAAACACTTGTGTGGCCCCACAGACAACACAATACACACGACCATGCACGAATGCACCCGGTGCGGTTCGGAGGTATCGGATCAGTACTGGCGGGTGTTCGCCGTCGATGGCGAACTCCACGGCTGCCTGCACTGTGAGCGAAAGTCCGGGCAGCACCGTCCCGAAGAAGGCACCCCCCGGGAATCGAGCGCTATCGGATAGCGACGCGTAGCGGGAAAACAGGACAGCGGCGGGGGTAGCGGACGCTATCGACTGCCGGACGCGGTCACTCCCGCGAGACAGTGTGGCGCAGGCGGCCGACGCCCTCGATCTCGACGACGACCTCGTCACCATCGGAGAGGGGACCGACGCCCTCGGGGGTGCCGGTAGCGATGACGTCGCCGGGTTCGAGCGTCAGGTAGGTCGTTATCTCGGCGATCAGTTCCGGGACGGGGAAGATTAGGTGCTCGCGGGTCGAGGACTGGCGGGTCTGGCCGTTCAGGCGGAGTTCGACGCCCGCGTTCTCGGGGACGTGCCCGGGAGTCGCCACCACCGGCCCCAGGGGCGCGGCGTTGTCGAAGGCCTTGCCCCGGACCCAGTTTTGCTCGATCTCCTGGTCGTCGCGGTTGGAGACGTCGACCATGCAGGTGTAGCCGGCGACGACATCGAGCGCCTCGGATTCGGGGACGTTCCGGCACTGCTGGCCGACGACGACGCCGAGTTCGGCCTCGTAATCGACCCGTTCCTTGCCGGCGGGCAGCGGAACGTCGCTGCCGTGGCTCGCGACGGCGCTGGGGGGTTTCAGGAACAGTTGCGGGCGGTCGGGGACGTCGTTGCCCATCTCCGCGGCGTGGTCGGCGTAGTTGCGCCCGATGCAGACGATCTTCGTCGGTTCGCAGGGGGCCAATACGTCGACCTCGGCGGGGTCGTAGGTCCGGTCACCGAACCGGATCGCTCCACCATCGCCGGCCGTCGTCGTGTCGGCGGGCGCGCCGTCGGCGTCGACCCACTCGCCGGTCCGAACGCTTCCCGCCGGGTCTCGGAATCTGACTCGCTTCATGGGGCTCCGTTTCGAGCCCCGAAGCTAAGCGTTTGCGGAACGCGGCGGTGAACGCGCGGAAAAGAGGTCGCTTACTCGATGTGGCCTTCGCGCCGGAGCTGGTCGGCGTCTTGGTTGTCGTAGCGCCACTCGACGTTGGCCTTCTCGTCCTGCCAGTCCCACGGTTCGGCCAGCACGACGTCGTCCTCCTCGATCCAGACGCGGTACTTCATCCGGCCGGGGATTCGGCCCATCCGCGTCTTTCCGTCCTCGCAGCGCAACCGCACGTGGTTGCCACCGAGGTGTTGTGTCACGACAGCGAATAGTTCGTCGTCCGAGGGCATCCGGAGGTCCCGGCGGCCCGTCTCTTCACTCATACTTTAAATACGCGGGGAAGACGTATAAATCATCCGAGATGAAAGATACCGACTCTCACGGGGCGTGTGACCGCATCGCAGAGACTCACCAGTGGGTGGCCGCGCCTACGACCGGTACGCGCAGTGGAAACCAGCAAAGTGGCGGTAGAACGCGGGCAACACCTCGGTCCGGAGGTCGGCGTCGGGTCGGTCCGCGAACTCCCCGTGAGTGAGCACGCGGGCGTCGTCGAGCGCTGCTTCGACGTGTTCGGGGACGCCACGGTCCTCGGACGTGCCGAGATACGCCCAGACGAACGCCGTCTCGATACGCGCAAAGAACGACTCCGTCGGCTCGAAGGCGACGTCGACGTCGGCCAGCCGGTAGTGTGCGTCCTGGATCAGGTCGCTGCCGTCCTCGATGCCGTGGTCGTCGAACGATGCCGTGGTCGTACACCCCCCGGTCGGTCCCGTCGGGCTGTCGTCGGTCGCTGCCATGTCTCACAGTACGGTCGGTTACTATAAGTAATCCTCCTGGGTGTGTGCAAATGTCACACACAGGGGAAACACCCGCCGGGACCCGCTGTCGAAGCGAATGTCGGGCCGTGTTGGTCCGAACGTTGAAGCCGGCGGGCGACCACGTCCCGGGAGATGAGGGCGAGGCGGCGGACAGTCCTGGCCGGACTCGCGGGCCTGACGGGCTGTCTCGGCGCCGCACCGCGGGACGAACGTGGCCCCCTGGACGCCGGGGGCGTCGACGCTCGCGTCGGATTCGTCGGTGACGTCATGCTGGGCCGGAGCGTGACCGACCGCTGGGAGGGGAAGGATCCGGCGGGGGTGTGGGGGGCGACCCTGGCGCGCCTGGCGCGTCTCGACGGGCTGGTGGCGAACCTGGAGTGCTGTCTCTCCGACCGGGGCCAGCGGTGGCCCGAGAAGACCTACTACTTCCGGGCGGACCCGGACCTTGCGGTGCCAGCGTTGCGGGCCGCGGGGGTGTCGGTCGCCAACCTCGCGAACAACCACATCCTGGATTTCGGCACGACTGCGCTCGCGGACACTCGCGCGCACCTCGCGGACGCGGGCGTCGCGGCGGTCGGTGCGGGCCCGGACCGGTCGTCGGCTGTCGAGCCCGCCGTGGTAGCGGCGGGCGGGCTCACCGTCGCGACCGTCGCGTTCACCGACCAGTGGCCGGCCTACGCCGCGGGAGAGGAGTCGGCGGGCACCGCGTACGCACCGCTGGACCGGACCGTGCCATCGACCCGGCGGCTGGTCGGGGACGCGCTCGACCGCGCCCGCGAGGCGGATCCGGACCTGGTGGTCGCCTCGCTACACTGGGGACCCAACTGGGAGACCGAACCCGACGCCACCCAGGAGGCCTTCGCCCGGTGGCTGATCGACCGCGGCGCCGACGTCGTCCACGGCCACAGCGCGCACGTCCTCCAGGGCGTCGAGGTCTACCGGGGCCGGCCCATCCTCTACGACTGTGGCGACTTCGTCGACGACTACATCCACAAGGAGGGGCTGCACAACAAGCGCAGCGCCATCTTCGAACTCGTGGTGCGCGAGGGTCGGCTCGACCGCCTCCGGCTCGTGCCCGTCGAGATCGAACGCGAGGCCGTCCACCCGGCCGGCGACGAGGCGGCTGCCTGGCTGCGCGAGACGATGCGCGATCGTTCCGGCGCCTTCGGGACGACGACCGAGCGGGCGGGCGAGGGTCTCGCGATCCCGCTGGAAACGCAGTGAGCACGAGGCGACACGCCGTCACTCATAAACCGGTCGCCGCGCCAACCCCCACCCATGCCGTTCGAGGCGGGCGGGTACTGGATCGCGAAGTTCCTCCTCCAGCGCGGGCTGGCTGCCACCTACCTCCTGGCGTTCCTCGTGGCCGCGTTCCAGTTCCGGCCCCTCTGTGGCGAACGCGGTCTCCTGCCCCTCTCGGACTACGTCGACCGCCGGACGTTCAGGGAGCGCCCCAGCCTCCTCTATCGCTACCCTAGCGACCGGCTCGCCGGCGTCCTGGCCTGGACCGGCGTCGGCCTCTCAGTCCTCGCCTTCGCCGGCCTCCCGGGCCTCCTCGCCGGGACGCCGGGGACCGCCGCCGTCTGGGCGCTTCTGTGGCTGCTGTACCTCTCTTTCGTCAACGCCGGACAGACCTTCTACGGGTTCGGGTG
>JAHENO010000115.1 GCA_018609945.1 Haloarculaceae archaeon
GACGGTGATGGTTTCGGGATCGAAGGCGCGGGCGCGCATTCCGACGTCGAACTCCCCGGCGGGGTCGGCACTCCCACCGACACAGCCGGCGACTGCGGCGACGCCCGTTCCGAGGGCGCCGAGAAACGTCCGGCGGTCCATATCGGAACGAGGGGTTCGAGGGGCAAAGGCACCCCGATTTTCGCCGTCGCGACAAAGGGAAACGCCTTTGACCGGAACCGACGCACCTTCCCCCATGAGCAACGGGGACGACTCGGCCAATGGCGACGAGGGCGCCGAGGGCGGCGCCGACGAGGACGCCGAGGAGTCGGCGGCCACGGAGTTGAGCACCGACACGCTGGAGAGCCGGCTCGACGACGCGGCCGAGGCACTCGAGGCGGCCGAGACCGAGGCCGACCTCGACGAGGTCGAGGAGTCGCTGGACGCGATCGCCGCCGATCTCGAGGCTGCCGACCTGCCGGAACCGGACGAGGACGACGAGGACGCGGAGGACCCCCAGGCGGAACTGGAGGACCGGCTCTCGGATCTCCGGGAGGACCTCGAAGACAAGCGCGGTCCCTACGCCGAGGACGTCACCGGGATCGTCGAGGACGCCGAGGCGACGCTGGCGGACACCCGGTGGACCGAAGACGGTGAGGGGGAGGCCGTCGCCGCAGCCACGGCGTTCGTCGAGACGGTCGCGGAGACCCTCGCGGCCGACCTCTCCGCCGAGGCCGAGGACCCCGGGGGCGCCAGTGAGACGCTCGCCGCGGCGCGGGAAGCGGTCGATGACGCCGGCCTGGACCCCGACGACGACGCCGAGACCATCGCGACGCTGCTGGAGGCCGCCGAAGAACTGGAGAGCGGCCTCGAGGACGCCGAGGAGTGGGACGACCTGACGATCCGGGAACAACTGGCCGCGCAGGGCTTCTACGACGTCCTCGAATCGGAGAACCGCAAGGACTACCCCGCCGAGTGGAACGCGGTCAAGATATACGAGAAAGACAGGGACATCGAGCCGATCCTGACCGCTCTGGAGCGGTTCGAGTCGGATTTCATGGAGGAGAACATCCTCGACGCGCTCGAGCACATCGCCCCGGAGGAGGCCGTCGACGCGATGCTCGAGCGCGCCCAGAAGCGGGACAAACAGCCGATCCGCATCCTCGGTCGCATCGGCGACGACTCCGTCTGCGAGACGCTCCACGACTTCCTGGGTGGCGGCGACGTCAAACTGGAGAAGACGACGCTCCGGGCGCTGGGCGCGATCGGCAGCGAGGACTCGGCCCAGCCCGTCGCCAACCGACTCGACGCGGACAATCCCGAGGTGCGGTCGACCGCCGCCCGCGCGCTGGGGCTCATCGGCGACACGCGCGCCATCGACCCGCTCGCGGACGTGCTGGCCGAGGACGACGCCGACGAGGTCCGGGCCAGCGCCGCGTGGGCACTCAACCAGATCGGCACCGAGCGCGCCCTCGAGGCTGCCGCCGAGTACGCCGACGACCGCTCCTACATCGTGCAGGTCGAGGCCGAGAAGGCCGCTGGCGTCTGAGACGCCGGCCGCGCGGGTACGCGCTCGTCGTCGAGACGGTGGGTAGCGGGCGAGTCACCTACCCCACTCGTTTGGAAACCGGCTTATGCCGTCAGGCCCTCAAGATGATGTAATGACAGAGCTCGCGGAGTCGACGGTGACCGTCGTCGGCGGGGGGTTCGGTGGCCTCTCGGCTGCCTGCTATCTCGCCGACGCCGGGGCCGACGTGCGCGTGCTGGAGAAGAACGACCAACTCGGCGGGCGCGCCAGCCGCCTCCACGCCGAGGGCTTCCGGTTCGACATGGGGCCGTCGTGGTACCTGATGCCCGACGTCTTCGAGCGGTTCTTCGGGCACTTCGGGCGCGAACCCGGGGAGTACTACGGCCTCGAACAGCTCGACCCCCACTACCGCATTTTCTTCAAGGACGGCGACCAGTGCGAGGCACGCGGCGATCCCGCGTATATGCGCGACCTCTTCGAATCCTACGAGGAGGGTGCGGGAGCGAAATTCGACGAGTACCTCGCCACCAGCGAGCGCCACTACGAGACGGCGATGGAGCACTTCGTCTACGAGGACCGCTCGCGGCTCCGGGATTACGTCGACCCCGACGTGATGCGGGCCGCACCCGTCGGGCTGAAACTCCTGGGGTCGATGCAGAGTCACGTCGAGAAGTACTTCGACCACCCGAAACTCCAGCAGATCATGCAGTACACCCTCGTCTTCCTCGGGGGCGCGCCCCACAACACGCCGGCGCTGTACAACATCATGAGCCACGTCGATTTCAACCTCGGCGTCTACTACCCCGAGGGCGGCATGGGCGGCGTGGTCGACGGCATCGTCGAGATGGGAGACGAACTGGGGGTGACCTACGAGACGGACCGCGAGGTCACCGAGATCACGCGCCGCCGGGACGGCTTCCTGGTCGAAACCGCCGCCGAAACGTACGAACCCGACTACGTGGTCTGCAACGCCGACTACGCCCACGTCGAGCGCGACCTCCTCCCGGACCACGAGCGCCAGTACGACGACGAGTACTGGGAGGGGCGGACGTACGCGCCCTCGGCCTTTTTGATCTACATGGGCGTCGAGGGCGACGTCGACCCGCTGGCCCACCACACGCTCGTGCTCCCGACCGACTGGGACGACCACTTCGAGCAGATCTTCGAGGACCCGGCCTGGCCCGACGAGCCCGCCTACTACGTCTGTGTGCCCTCACAGACGGACGACACCGTGGCGCCCGAGGGACACAGCAACCTCTTCGTGCTGGTGCCCATCGCGCCCGGACTGCACGACGGCAGGGAGATCAGAGAGTCTTACCGCGACAAGATACTCGCCGACATCGCCGACCACACGGGCGTCGACCTCAGGGACCGGATCGTCGTCGAGGAGCAGTTCAGCGTCTCGGATTTCGGCGAGCGGTACAATGCGACCGAGGGGACGGCCCTCGGATTGGCGCACACACTCAGGCAGACGTCGCTGTTGCGGCCCTCGAATCGGTCCTCGGCCGTCGACGGGCTCTACTTCACGGGTGCGTTCACCACGCCCGGCATCGGCGTGCCGATGTGTCTC
>JAHENO010000116.1 GCA_018609945.1 Haloarculaceae archaeon
ACCACGACCGTCGAGGCGCTGATGCCCGACGGCAAGAGCGTCCAGGGTGCGACGAGCCACAATCTCGGGACGTCCTTCGCCGAGGCGTTCGACATCGAGTACGTCGACGAGGACGAGGACAGCCACCTCGCCCACACCTGCTCGTGGGGCGTCTCCTGGCGGGCGCTGGGTGCGCTAATCATGACCCATTCCGACGACCAGGGACTCGTGTTGCCGCCGACGGTGGCGCCGACGCAGGTCGTCGTCGTCCCCATCTGGCAGGCGGAGAACAAGGACGAGGTGGTCGGCTACGCCGCGGACCTGGCCGACGACCTCGACGCAGCGGGTGTCCGCGTGAAACTCGACGACCGCGAGAACCGCAATCCCGGATTCAAGTTCAACGAGTGGGAACTCAAGGGGATCCCCCTCCGGATCGAGATCGGGCCGAACGAGGTCGAAGACGAGGAAGCGACCCTCGTCCACCGGCCCGACGGAGAGTCGATTCCGGTCGACCGTGCGGGCGCTGTCGAGGCCGTCGAGGAACACCTCGACACCGTCTACGCGAAACTGTACGCCCGCGCCGAGGAGACCCTCGAAGGGGAGATCCGCGAGGCCGGGAGCCGCGAGGGAATCCTCGGAACCATCGGCAAGCACGGCGGCTACGTCAAGTGTGGCTGGTGTGGCGACGAGGCCTGCGAGGAACCGATCAAGGAGGCCGTCGCCGCCGACATCGTCATGGTCCCGCTCGACCGGGACGCTGACCCGACCCACGAGGAGTGTGCCATCTGCGGCGCCGCGGCCGAAGAAACGGCATACTTCGCGAAATCGTACTGAGGCGACAGCACTGCCGGACTCCGACCGTCGGTATCGCCCCACGGGAGATTCCTTATACAGACACCATTAAACTAGTATCTCCTTATTTGGGTTTAACACTCTATTGGTGTTTGAGGGCTACCCTCTTATGGATGCGGACCAATGGGGGTGTAATGTCAGAGCACCACACGAGCGGGACCGCGGACAGCGAGGGCCTCGCGGATCCCGCAGACGTACGGGCCAACTGCGGCGTCGGGGTAGTGATGGACCTCGACGGCGGGGCGAGCCACGAGGTCGTCGCCGACGGCCTCGACCTCGTCGAGTGTATGGAACACCGCGGGACCACTGGAGCCGAGGAGAACACCGGCGATGGCGCTGGAATACTGCTCCAGATTCCCCACGGATTCTTCCAGGACGAACTGGACGCCGACCTCCCCGAGCCCGGCAGCTACGCGGTCGGAACCCTTTTTTTCCCACAAGAGGAGGAGCCCCGGAGCGAACTGAAGGCGCTCTTCGAGGAGCACTTCGCCGAGGAGGGCCTGGAAGTGCTTGCCTGGCGGTCCGTCCCGACGAACAACTCGGATCTCGGCCGGACGGCACGCGAGTCCGAACCGGATATCCAGCAGGTGTTCGTCCGGCCGGCTGACGGCGAGACGGGCGAGGCTTTCGACCGGCGGCTCTACGTCGCCCGCAGGGTCGTCGAGAACGCTATCGAGGCGGACCAGCCGCCGGGGCACGAGCGCTTCTACATCGTCTCGCTCGACGCCGACACCGTCGTCTACAAGGGGCTGCTCACCTCCGACCAGCTCACGGGCTACTTTCCCGACCTCGAGGACGAACGGCTGGTCTCGACGTTCGTCATGGTCCACGCCAGGTTCTCCACGAACACGCTCGGCGCGTGGCACCTCGCACACCCCTACCGCCGGATCATCCACAACGGCGAGTTCAACACCATCCAGGGCAACATCAACTGGATGCGGGCACGGGAGACGGACATCGCGCATCCGGACTACGGGGAGGACATCGAGAAAGTCACGCCCATCATCGACGACCCGGAGCAGTCCGACACCGCGAGCGTCGACAACGCCCTCGAGTTGCTGATGCTGTCCGGACGGGACCTCCCGCACGCCCTCCGCTTGCTCATCCCGGAAGCCTGGCGGGGCGAGGCGAACGACGTCGACGGCGCGCGACGGGACTTTTACGACTACCACGCCTCACTCGTCGAACCCTGGGACGGCCCGGCCCTCGTGGCAGCCACCGACGGCCAGCGGGTGGGTGCGGTACTGGACAGGAACGGCCTCCGACCCTGCCGGTACGACATCCTCGAGGACAACACGCTGGTGATGTCCTCCGAGGCGGGGGCGCTGGACTACGACGAGTCCGACATCGTCGAGCGGGGCCGCCTGAAGCCCGGCCAGTGTTTCCTCGCAGATCCGGCGGAGGGACGCGTCGTCCCCGACGAGGAAGTGTTCGAGGGTATCACTGACGAAAAGTACGGCGAGTGGCTCGAGAGCGAACAGGTGGAACTGGCCGACATCTCGACGGGCGAGGACAACCTCCCGCGCAGGGAGGTCGGCCGGCTGCGCTCCCACCAAGCGGCCTACGGCTACACCTACGACGAGGTCGACCACCTGCTGGAGCCGATGGCCGAGAAGGGCAAAGACCCCGTCGGTTCGATGGGTGACGACACCCCGCTGTCGGTGCTCTCGCAGTTCAACCGTCCACTGTTCACCTACTTCAAGCAACTGTTCGCGCAGGTGTCGAACCCGCCACTGGATTACATCCGCGAGGAACTCGTCACCAGCCTGGAGACGCGGCTGGGGCACCAGCGCAACCTGCTCGACGAGACGCCCGACCACGCCCGGCAGCTGGTGCTCGACTCGCCCATCCTCACCGATCAAGAGATGAGCGACGTCAAGACCCTGGACGAAAACGGCATGTCGGCCCGCGTGGTGGACATCACCTACGACCCCGACGAGGACGACCTGGCGTCGGCCGTCGAGCGCGTCCGCGAGACCGTAACGGAGGCCGCGACCGACCACGACGTGATCGTCCTCTCGGACCGCACCGCGGGTCCGGACCGGATACCGATACCGAGCCTGCTGGCGACCGGGGGCGTCCACCACCACCTCGTCCGCAACGGCTTGCGCAACCACGTCGGCCTCATCGTCGAGTCGGGTGACCCGCGGGCAGTCCACCACTTCGCGACGCTGATCGGCTATGGCGCCGGCGCGGTCAACCCCTACCTCGCCTACCAGACCATCGAGGACCTGGTCGCCGGACCGGACGGCGCGGACCCCTCGGTCGCCATCGACGCGTACATCAACGCCGTCGAGGACGGCCTGCTGAAGACGATGGCCAAGATGGGCATCTCGACCGTCGAGAGCTACCAGGGTGCCCAAATATTCGAGGCAGTCGGGCTCTCCTCGGCGTTCGTCGCGGAGTACTTCGAGGGGACCGAGAACCGCACCGAGGGAATCGGCATCGAGGAGATCGAGGCGGACCTCCAGCGGCGCCACG
The DNA here is from genome assembly GCA_018609945.1 of Haloarculaceae archaeon. GTDB lineage: Archaea > Halobacteriota > Halobacteria > Halobacteriales > Haloarculaceae > SW-9-67-25. Next base: position 3,313 of record JAHENO010000116.1, read on the forward strand.
AGATCGCCTGGAGCGAGGAGGAACCCGAGATGGAGCGGGTCGGGGAGTACGAGAACCGCTCGGGTGGGATCTTCCACGCCTGGAACCCCGACACTGTGGGGACGCTCCAGCAGGCGGTCCGGATGGGTGACTACGAGCAATATCGGGAGTTCGCCGAGAAGATCAACAACCAGAACGAACAGCTCCACACGCTGCGCGGGCTGCTGGAGTTCGATACCGAGAACCGCGAGGCCGTCCCCGTCGAAGAGGTCGAACCCATCGAGGACGTCGTCACGCGCTTCGAGACCGCCGCGATGAGCCTGGGGTCGCTCTCGCCGGAGATGCACGAGAACAACGCCATCGCGATGAACCGGCTGGGCGCCTCCGCCAACACTGGCGAGGGCGGCGAACCGCCCGAACGGTTCGACACCGAGAAGGAGTGCAAGACGAAACAGGTCGCCTCGGGTCGCTTTGGGGTCACCTCGACGTACCTCTCGAGCGCCGAGGAGTTGCAGATCAAGATGGCCCAGGGCTCAAAGCCGGGGGAAGGGGGCCACCTGCCCGGCAAGAAGGTCAACGAGATGATCGCCCACGTCCGCTACGCCACGCCGGGGGTGGGGCTGATCTCGCCGCCGCCGCTGCACGACATCTACTCCATCGAGGACCTCAAGCAACTCATCCACGACCTCAAGGCCTCGAACCCGGAGGCCGACATCAACGTCAAGCTGGTCGCCGAGGACGGCGTCGGCATCATCGCCGCTGGCGTAGCGAAGGCGACGGCGGACAAGGTCCACATCTCCGGTCACTCCGGCGGGACCGGCGCCTCGCCCAAGACATCGATCAAGAACGCGGGGGTCCCGTGGGAACTCGGCCTCGCGGAGGCCAACCAGATGCTCGTCTCGACGGGGCTGCGCGACCGCATCAAGGTCACCACTGACGGCGGGCTCAAGACCGGGCGCGACGTCGCCATCGCGACCCTGCTGGGTGCGGAGGGGTACGCCTTCGGGACCGCCTCGATGGTCACCTCGGGCTGTGTGATGGCCCGCCAGTGCCACGAGAACACCTGTCCGGTGGGGGTCGCCACCCAGAACGAGAAACTCCGCGACCGGTTCCCGGGCCAGCCCCAGCACGTCATCAACTACATGACGTTCGTGGCCCAGGAGCTCCGGGAGATCATGGCCGAACTCGGCTTCCGGACCGTCGAAGAGATGGTCGGGCGCGTCGACGCACTGAGACAGCGCACGGACGTCACACAGGAGAAAGCCCGCAAACTCGATCTCTCGTCGGTGCTGGTCGAACCCGAGAGTGACTACGACATCGACCGGTACAAGTCCCGGCCCCAGCGACACGAGGTCGACGACCAGCTCGACTGGGAGATCATCGAGGCCGCCGAGGCGGCAATCGACCACGGCGAGCCCGTGACGCTGGATATGGACATCTCGAACGTCGACCGCGCGGTGGGTGCGACCCTCTCGAACCGGATCTCCCGGGAGTACGGCGTCGACGGTCTCCCGCAGGATACGATCACGGTCCGCTTCTCGGGCGCCGCGGGCCAGAGTTTCGGTGCGTTCCTCCAGGACGGCGTGACGATGGATCTGGTCGGCACCGCGAACGACTACGTCGGCAAGGGACTCTCGGGCGGGAAACTGATCGTCCGAACGCCGCCGGACGCCGGCTACGCCGCCGACGAGAACGTCCTCGTCGGCAACGTCGCCCTCTACGGCGCGACACAGGGGGAAGCCTACATCAACGGCGTCGCTGGCGAGCGGTTCGCGGTCCGCAATTCGGGCACGAAAGGCGTCATCGAGGGCGTCGGCGACCACGGCTGTGAGTACATGACTGGCGGTGTCATCGCGGTGCTCGGCGAGACGGGCAAGAACTTCGCGGCCGGCATGTCCGGCGGCGTCGCCTACGTCTACGACCCCGACGACGACTTCCACGAGCGGGCCAACACCGGGATGGTGACGCTCCTGTCCGGCCTGGAGCCCAAAGACCGGGCGATGCTCACCCGCCTCGTCGAGAACCACGCCGCCTACACCGGCTCCGAGCGCGCCGCGGAACTGCTCGAGAACTGGGACGAAGAGATCGAGAACTTCACCAAGGTGATGCCCGACGCCTACGCGGAGGTCATCGCTGACCGCCAGCGCGACGACGTCCGCACCGACCTGCCGGCCCCGGCAACTCCGACCGCAGAGTCTGGCGAAGAGGTACGCGGACAGGCCGACGACTGACCGGACAGCGCCTGCCGGCGGCAGGCAGGCCCTCGGGTGCGAGCGCCACACGCGCCCGGAGGATTCATCAGGACGCTCCGAGAACGGTCCGGTGATGCCGGTGGCCGCTTTCGTCGATCAGTTCGGAGTGTCGCCGGGCACTGTGGTGACGACAGTAGCCCAGACGGCGACTGCCGAAGCGACCGGCGGGACGGCCGGGGTCTCCAGCCAGTGGACCTTCGGGACCGCCCTCCTGTGGGGCGGCGTGGTCGTGCTGGTCCTGTACGTCCTCTACCGGCGGTTCGGGTACCGGCCGCCGTAATGTGGAGGGCGGCCCGGACCGGGGCCGCCGTAGCCGAACTGTTAACATCGGTGGCTTTCCAGAGTGACGTATGTTCGAGAAATCCACCTGGATACGTCTTCCGCGGAACGTCCTCGTGGGCCACGGCGTCCTGGACCGAACCGTCGAGGCGATCGAGGAGTTGCACCTCGCCGGAACGCCCCTGGTCGTGACGAGTCCGACACCGCGGGAGGTCGCCGCCGAGCGCCTGCTCGCGCAGTTCCGCGACGCGGGCGTCGAGCCCGAGCTTCTGGTCGTCGAGACGGCGAGTTTCGCGTCGGTCCAGCGGGTGATCGACGCGGCCGAGGACTGCGACGCGGGCTACCTGCTCGGCGTCGGCGGCGGGAAAGCCATCGACATCGCGAAGATGGCCGCCGACGACCACGGCTGCGGGTTCGTCTCGGTCCCAACGGCTGCCAGCCACGACGGTATCGTCTCCGGCCGGGGGTCGATAGCCGAGGGGGACACGCGCCACAGCGTCGCCGCGGAACCGCCGCTGGCGGTCGTCGCTGACACCGAAATCCTCGCGGACGCCCCCTGGCGGCTGACCACCGCGGGGTGTGCGGACATCATCTCCAACTACACCGCTGTCAAGGACTGGCAACTCGCCAACCGCCTCCAGAACGTCCCGTACAGCGAGTACGCGGGCGCACTCTCCCAGATGACCGCCGAGATGCTCGTCGGAAACGCGGATTCCATCAAGCAGGGCCTCGAGGAGTCGGCCTGGGTCGTCGTGAAGGCGCTGGTCTCCTCGGGCGTGGCGATGTCCATCGCGGGCTCGTCGCGGCCGGCCAGCGGCGCCGAGCACCTCTTCTCGCACCGACTGGACAGGCTCGAACCGGACGCGGCGCTGCACGGCCACCAGGTGGGCGTCGGCGCAATCATGACCGAGTACCTCCACAGCGGCGAGGGTGGCGAGTGGCGCGAGGTACACGACGCGCTGGCGAGCATCGGCGCGCCGACGACGGCTGCCGGCCTCGGTATCGACGCCGAGACGGTTGTCGAGGCGCTGACCACTGCCCACGAGATCCGCGACCGCTACACCATCCTCGGCGGGGGTATGAGCGA
>JAHENO010000117.1 GCA_018609945.1 Haloarculaceae archaeon
AAGTCCAGGCGTGCCTGGGGGTCGTCCCGGAGGTCGTCGAGCGGAATCTCGCGGGTGGGTTCGACCATCGATCAGACCCCCAGGTACCGCTGGCGGATCTCCTCGTCCGCTTCGAGTTCTTCGGAGGGCCCCTCGAAGACGACCTCGCCCTGGTCGATCACGTAACACCGGTCGGAGATAGCCATCGCCGCGATGGCGTTCTGTTCGATGAGGAGGATGGTCGTCCCCTCGTCGTTGATGCGCCCGATAGCGTCCTCCACGTCGTTGACGATCTGCGGGGCCAGCCCCTCGTAGGGTTCGTCGAGCATCAGCAGGTCCGGCCCCTGCCGGAGCGCACGCGCGATGGCGAGCATCTGCTGTTCGCCCCCGGAGAGGGTGCCGGCGAGCTGGTCGCGGCGCTCGTCCAGGCGCGGGAACGCCTCGTAGATGACGTCCACGTCGACCGTCTCGGCCGGCTCCCCGATGTTGCGGCCGATCAGGTTCGACCTGTTCCGCGAGACCTCCGCCATGCGGAGGTTCTCCGCGACGGTGAGGTTCGAGAACACCCGGCGTTCCTCGGGCACGAGCCCGATCCCGCCGATCGAGCGGTCGTCGACCGGGACGTCGGTGACGTCCCGACCGCGAAAGCGGATCGTTCCGCTCCGGACGTCCGGCGGGCTCGCGCCTGCGATGCTCCGGACCGTCGTCGTCTTGCCGGCGCCGTTGCGCCCCAGCAGCGCACAGATCTCGCCCGGCTGGACCTCCAGTGAGAGGCCCCGGAGGATGTGGCTCTCTCCGTAGTAGGCGTCGATGTCCTCGACGGCGAGCAGGGTGCCGTTGTCGCTCATATCTCCGCACCCCCGAGGTAGGCTTCTTGGACCTGCTCGTCGCCGCGGATCTCCTCGGGTGCGGCGTTCGCGATGATCGACCCCCGGTGGAGGACAGCGATCTTGTCGGAGACCCGGAAGATGACCTCCATGTCGTGTTCGACCAGCACGATCGTCAGTCCCAGCTCCTCCTGGAGGTTCTCGATGAGGTCGACCGTCTGTCTGGTCTCCTCCGGGGACATCCCCGCCGTGGGTTCGTCCATGAACAGCAGCTCCGGCTCCGAGGCGAGCGCGATCGCGATTTCCAGGCGGCGCTTGTCCCCGTACGGGAGGTTCTGTGCCTGGATGTTGCGATCGTCCCAGAGGTCGACCGAGCGGAGCATCCGTTCGGTGGTCTCCTGAACCGCATCGTAGCTCTCGCGGCGCTTGAGGAAGTTGAACCGGAAGGAGCCGTGTTCGGCGCCGAAGGCGGCGATCTGGACGTTCTCCGCGACCGACATCCTCGGGAAGATCGAGGCAGTCTGGAACGACTTTGAGATGCCCTGCTGGACGATCTCATGGGGATCCTGACCGGTGATGTCGTCGCCGTTGAACTGGACGGATCCGCTGGTGGGGTCAAGGAGCCCGGAGACACAGTTGATAAACGTCGTCTTGCCGGCGCCGTTGGGGCCGATGATCGCCTGGACGGTGCCCCTCTCGATCGACAGCGAGACGCCATCGACAGCGGTGAGGCCGCCGAACTGCTTGACGAGGTCGGTGGTCTGCAGAAGACTCATCCCTGTTCACCTCCCCGGTTGCGGACTCTGTCGACAATCCAGATGACCGCGTCGCGCATCCCGGGATAGATCCCCTTCGGGAACGCCCAGATGATGACGACGAAGACGCCACCGAGGACGATCCGCCATAGCGAACCGATAGAGCCGATAACCGGCAGGCTCACACCCGAGATGACGTTCGCGACGTACTCGAATATGAACGCCCCGAAGACCGGCCCGACGAGCGAGCCGGCCCCGCCCAGGACGGTCATGATGACGAAGTCACCCGACTGGATCCAGTAGTAGGCGGTATTGGGATGGATGTAAGACTCGTGGATTATAAAGAGCGCGCCGCCGGCGCCGGCGAACACCGCGGAGATGATGAAGGCCATCAGCTTGTACCGGGAGACATCGAGCCCAACGAACGAGACCCGCTGCTGATTCTGGCCGAGCGCTTCGAAGATGAGCCCATACGGCGAGTTGAGGATGCGGTTGGCGGTCCAGAGCGCCACGATTGCGAGAGTCGCAATCATCAGGTACTCCCAGGTATACACCGAGAGGAATTCGATGCCCCCGACGACCGGGGCGCCGAGTTCGAACGTGCCGAGCAGTTGCCCAGTCTGGACGCTGGAGAACCCGTCGTCGCCGTTCGTGAGCCAGGCGCCGGGACCGAGCGCCCAGAAGTAGAGCATCTGCCCGAACGTGAGCGTAATGACCGCGAAGTAGACGCCCGTCCGACGGATAGAGATCCACCCGATGGGCCAGGCGATCAGCGTGGCGACGACTGTCCCGGCCAGAATCATCACGAGGGGACTTCCGGTGGTTCCGCTCACGACGCCCGCAACGTAGGCGCCCGTCCCGAAGAATGCTGCGTGCCCGAACGACAGCATCCCCGTGTATCCGAGCAGGAGATTGTACCCGATGACGACGATCCCGTAGATGATTATCAGGGAAGGGAGGCCGGAGTACCCGCCGACGGCGATGTCTATGACTTCCCCGACCATGCCGAACACATCGATGAGAACCCACGGGAGCAGGAAGAGCGCGACTGCGTTGCCGGCGATCAGGACGGAATCGCTGATGTCTATGCCGCCGACGGTGCCGCCTTCCTCCGCTTCGGTGCTCATTCCTCCACCTCCACCGAGCCAAAGACACCCTGTGGCCGGACCACCAACACAAGGGCCACGAGCGCGTACATGGCGATCTGTCCCCACTGGGAGAAGGTCTGCTGGAAGCCAGCCAGCACCGTCCCGAGGATGACACCGCCGACGATCGCACCCCGTATCGATCCGGCCCCGCCGACGACGAGTACGAGGAACGCCGGAACCAGCGCCCGCTGGGTCCCGATCTGGGGCCGGACGGTCTCGAAGGTGGCCCCTATGAGGCCAGCGAAGGCGGCCAGCGCGGCTCCCAGCCCGAACACGAGGGCGTACGAGCGACCGATCCTGATCCCCAGCAGGCTCACCATCTCCGAGTCGAGCGTGCCGGCTTTGACGATCATACCCCAGTCGGTCTTCTCCATGAACAGCCACGTGAGGCCGATCACGATGAAGGCGATCAGGATGATGATGAGCCGCCACCGCGGGAACGCCCCGACGATGGGCAACTGGATCGGGCCCGATACCTGGAGTCCGAACAGCGTGTCCGGAGACGTCGACTGGAACGTGTTGCCGCCGATGACCTGCTTGACGAGTTCCTCGACGACCAGCGCCAGCCCGAACGTGACCAGCAACTGGTCCGTGTGTGGTCGCTTGTAGAACGGTTTGGCGACGTACCGTTCCATCAGTACCCCGACGATGAACCCGATGGTCGGGACGATGACGAGTGCCGCGAGGAATCCCCAGCCGAGACCGAGTTCCGTGAACCCGTAATCCTGCAGGATCCCGGTCCGTAACGTGACCACGCGCATGGTCAACATCCCCGCGTACGCGCCGATCAGATACAGCGCCCCGTGGGCCAGGTTGAGGAAGTTCATCGTCCCCAGGATGATGGTCAGCCCGATCCCGAGCAAGGCGAAAATCGCCCCGAGCTGGAGCCCGTTGAGGAGGATCGAAAACAGCTCTTGTACTGCGCTCATGTGTGTTCGTGTGGTCCTGTTTGCATAGATGTTCGATCGTCGTTCGAGTATCGTGTCTGCCTCTGTGATTAAAAAAGGCGGTGCTAAACTCGGGCGTCGCTACTCGTCCCCGTACTCCCCGAGTTCACACTCTGCAGCGAGACCCTCGTCGCAGGCGTAGCCCAGCTGGTCGCGGCTGGTCTGGTCGACGACTTCCAGCAGCCGCTGGTCGGTCTGGTCGCTCTCGGGGAGGCCGCGCACAACGAGTACGTCGCGCTGTGCCTGGTGATCGCAGGCCCGCATCGTCTCCTCGCCCAGTCCGGCCATGCTGAACTCCCAGTCTTCGAGTTCGCGGATGACCTCCGGTGGGTAGAACGTTCCCGCACGCTCGGCGGCCGCGGAGTACTGCATCGTCACCGTGTAGGCCAGCCGGGCCGCGTAGGATGGCACCTTGTCGTACTCATCCTGGAACGCCTGTGTGAACGCCTGGGAGACCTCGTCTTCGAGTTGCCAGGACCAGTCGGCGGTCCCGAAGATACCTTCGATGCTGTCCGAGGCCGCCTGGGCCATCAGGCGGTTGTACAGCGGCACGACGATCTCCATGTCCTCGTCGAGGCCGGCGTCCCGGGCCTGGGGCAGGGAGTTCGCGGCGTCGAGCCCGTAGTGGTTGAGCACCAGGACGTCTGCCTCATCGCGGGGCACGTCCGCCAGGTACGACGAGTAGTCCGACGTGCCGAGCGGCGTCGGAACGGATTGGATCTGTGACCAGTTCGAGACCTCGGTGAAGAACTGGTTCATCGACGCCTGCTGGGTCTGGCCCCACGAGTAGTCGGCATAGAGCTGGTAGAAGTTCAGCCCTTCACCGTACTCCTCGGCCAGGACCGGCGCCAGCGCCTGCCCGGTCATGAAGGCATTGAACATCTCCCGGAAGCTGTACCGAACACACTCCGGCCCGGTCGTGTCGTTGGAGTGTGTCAGACAGCACATGAACATGACCTTCTCTTGCTGCCCGAGTTGCTGCTGTGCGATGGCCGTCGCCGAGGAGGAGCCACCGGTACCCATGATGATGCCGTCCCGGTCGATCATCCGCGAGAGCGACTGCCGGGCCTGGTCCGGGTCCGTTGCCGTGTCCCCCTCTACCGAGACGACCTCCCTGCCGAGCACGCCGTCGCCCGAGAGGTCGTCCCACATGTCGACCCAGCCGCCGCCGTTGTTGAGGTGCTTCTGGGCGAGCCGGTAGGCACGCAATTCGTCGTCACCCTCCTGGGAGTACGAGCCCGACTGGGGCACGTTGAATCCGTAGACGACCTCGTCTTCGCCGACGGGGTAGTTCCCCAGTGCTGGATAGTCGTCGCCGCCGTCGCCGCCACCACCACCGTCACCGCCGTCGCCGCCGTCGCCGCCATCACCGCCGTCGCCGCCGTCGCCGCCATCACCGCCGTCGCCGCCGTCGCCGCCACCACCACAGCCGGCGAGGGCGATCATTCCGCCTGCACCGAGTCCTTTCAAAACGTTACGTCGGTCGAGTGTCGAGTCACGTCGCGTCATAGTTAGTATGAGTATCGCTGATCGTCGAGAAGCTGGACGACAACGCTCGCCCGGTCGCGTATCGCCCATGGCTCCGGGCGGTCGTCGTAGCCACCGCGTCGGCCCGCAGTCTGCCCGGCGGACGACGCTGCCGACACCTCCGAACGCTGGCCCGCCGGGAAAACGACCCGTCCAGCCTCCTCGTGATCCATGCAGCAAGCATGAACAGTGAAGACTGCCTAATAAGGTTACCGTCTAACTATCATAATAAACCGTGTGCTGCGCCGGACGGGTGCCTTCGAGGGAATACGGACCAGTCCGCGCTTCGAGAGGCCGGTGAGCACTCTCCCGTCGTAGCGGTACTTATTAGTGCGCTGTCGGCGAAAATCCGCACATGAAGCACGTACTCCTCGGGATCGACGAGAGCGAGGACCGGGCGATCAAACTGGCCGAGACCGTCGCCGGCCTCTTCGACGACGAGTCGCTCCGTGCACACCTGTTGCACGATTTCGTCGACAACCCGGAGGGGGCGTCGGTGACCCAGGTCGGTGCGGTCCGGCGCGCCGAGGAGATACTGGAAGAGGCCGGCGTCGAGGTGGAGTTGCACGAAGGCAGCGGTCACCCCGCCGACTCGATCATCGACACGGCCGAGGAACTCGACGTCGACGCCATCTGTGTCGCCGGACGCAAGCGCTCGCCGACGGGGAAACTCCTGTTCGGCAGCGTTTCCCAGGAGGTCATCCTCGGGACCGAACGTCCGGTGCTCGTCTGCAGCGTCGGTGAAAACGGCGAGAGGTAGTCCCGCGGTGGAGCGCGTTCACAGCGGTCCATGCGGCGGTCAACCTCGGACAGGTGTGCAGCCGTAACTCCAACCCGACGGACACAGTGTACCCGGGGCGACCAGCTCCCAGAGGCCGTCCACCGCCGGTCGAGATGGCTGCTGACTCCCCGGTGACCGGCGATTTCGATTTTTTCGCGCAAAGAGAAACCGGGACGCAGAGAGCGGCCGGCGTACTGCCGGCAGTCGCGCCCAATCCGGCCGGAGACCGGACTCCCCTGCTACTTCCAACAGAGAGAGGAGCGAGAAGGCCACGGGAGACTCCTTTGCGGAGCGGTTCGGAAATAGAAAACAAAGCGAAACACACCGCGGCGCGGAACCGGTCGTCGCCACGACCACGTCCGGGCGAATCAGGCCGGACAGTGGACCCGGCGGCCGCCGGTCGCGTCGCAGTCAGTCACCCTGGACTTTCTGCTGGATCTCGGAGACGACGTCGGGGTTGCGCAGCGTGCTGGTGTCGCCGAGTTCGTCCTCGTTGGCGATGTCCTCGAGCAGGCGGCGCATGATCTTGCCCGACCTGGTCTTGGGGAGTTCGTGGGTGAAGACGACCGCCTCCGGGCGGGCGATGGGACCGATGGCCTCCTCGACGGCTCCGACGATCTCGTCCCGGAGGTCCGCGCCGCCCTCGTAGCCGTCCTCGGTGATGACGTAGGCGTAGACGGCCTCGCCTTTCATCTCGTGTTCGCCGCCGACGACAGCGGCCTCGGCGACGCCCTCGACGCCGACGATGGCCGACTCGATCTCCATGGTTCCCAGCCGGTGGCCGGAGACGTTGATCACGTCGTCGACCCGCCCGAGGACGGTGATGTAGCCGTCTTCGTCGAGCTTGGCGCCGTCCTCGGGGAAGTAGACCCACTCGTCGCGCTCCGGGATGGAGTACTCGTCCCAGTACTCGTTGATGAACCGCTCGTCGTTCTTGTACAGCGTGCGCAGCATGCCCGGCCACGGCTTGTTGACCACCAGGTAGCCGGCGCGGCCGGCACCCACGGGGTCGCCGCTGTTGTCGACGACGTCGGCGCTGATGCCGGGCAGCGGCGGGCCCGCAGACCCGGGTTTCATGTTCTTGATTCCCGGCAGCGTCGTCACCATCATACCGCCGGTCTCGGTCTGCCACCACGTGTCGACGATGGGGCACTCCTCGTTGCCGATGTGCTTGTAGTACCACTTCCAGGCACGGGGGTTGATCGGTTCGCCGACCGTCCCGAGCAGGCGCAACGAGGAGAGGTCGTGGCGCTCGGGATACTCCTCGCCCCACTTCATGAACGCCCGGATCGCCGTCGGTGCCGTGTACAGCTGGTCGACGTCGTAGTCGTCGACGATCTGCCAGAGGCGGTCCTTGTCGGGATAGTCCGGCGTCCCCTCGTACATCACGCTCGTCGTGCCCAGCGCGAGGGGACCGTAGACGATGTAGGAGTGCCCGGTGATCCACCCGATGTCCGCCGAACACCAGTAGGTGTCCTCGGCTTTGATGTCTAAGACAGCATGCGAGGTCCAGGTGACGTACGAGAGGTACCCCCCGGTGGTGTGCTTGACGCCCTTTGGCTTGCCCGTGGTGCCGGAGGTGTACATGAGGAAGAGCATGTCCTCGGCGTCACGGGTGACGGGCTCGACCTCGGCGCCCTCGTGGTCGGCGACGAGGGCGTCGTAGTCCACCTGGCCCTCGGCCAAGTCGTGGTCGAGATCGTCGCCCAGCCGGTCGACGACGACCGTCGTGGCGTCCTGTTCCACGTCTTCGAGCCCCTCGTTGGCTTTCGAGATGTGGTCGAGGGGGTCCCCGCGCCGGTAGTAGCCGTCACACGTGACCAGATACTCGGAGTCTGCGGAGTTCATCCGCGTCGCCAGCGCGTCGGCCGAGAAGCCCGCGAAGACCACGGAGTGTGGTGCGCCGATGCGGGCACACGCCAGCATCGCCACCGGCAACTCGGGGATCATCGGCATATACATCGTGACGACGTCGTCTTCCTCGACGCCCAGGTCCCGGAGTGCGGCGGCACACTCGTTGACCTCCCGGTGGAGTTCCTCGTAGGTGTAGGTGCGCGTCTCGCCGAGTTCCCCGATCCACTCGATAGCGACCTCGTCGCCGCGGTCGTCGAGGTGTCGGTCCAGGCAGTTCGCGGAGGCGTTGAGTTTGCCGTTCACGAACCACTCGTAGAAGGGCTCCTCGCTGTCGTCGAGAACCTGATCCCACTCCTCCTCCCAGTCCAGCAGGTTCGCGGCGCGCTCCCAGGCCTCGGGCCAGTTCTCCTCGAACTCCTCGTAGATGGCCGGGTCGGACACGTTCGCCTGCTCGACGAACGCCTCGGGCGGCTCGAACTCCTCCTGTTCTTCGAGCCGTGCTTCCAGTTCGACGTCGAGTTCCTCGTCAGACATTGCACATGTTAAATCACACAATTACATATTAAGGACGCCACCTAGCTATCCTAACCGCCGACGGACCTGGTCAGTCAGGGCCCAGTCCGGGAGTTGCTCCTCGGGACCGTGCGGGCGCCGAACGGATCCCATCCCGCGTGGGGGGCATCACAGCGAGGGGTCCTCGGCTTCGTTCTCGTCGAACAGCGAGGAGAGCAGTTTCTGCTGTGCGCGCCGGAGGTGGTTGTGGAGGGTCGGCGAGGAGACGTCCATCGACTCCGCGAGTTCCTCGGCAGTCGACCCGCGGGGCCACTCGAAGTAGCCCGCGTGGTACGCCGCCCGGAGCACCGAGGCCTGCTTCTCGGTGAGCCGTTGCTCCATCGACTCGCGGAAGCCGGTGGGCGTCTGTTCGGTCGGCGTTACCTCCTGTTTGCTCCGGAGTTCGACCGATGCGAAGCGGCGCTGCAGGGATTCCACGAGCGCGCGCACGTCGACGTTCGGGGCGACCTCGGCGACCAGCCGTGCCCGACCGTCCTCGACGTGAATCGCCGAGATGGACCCGCCTCGCTCGGCCAGCGGCAGCGTCGGCGACCCACCCTCGATGACGAGTTCCAGGAGCCCCCCCTCGTCGTAGTTGCGGATCAGGCGGGCGTCCCCGAGACCCTCGGTGTCGGCGATCCACTCGAGGACGTGCTCGGCCGACGCACCCGTGACCGCGACGAAGCACAGAAGCGAGTGGGCGTCCGCGGCCACGACACCTTCGAGTTCGAGTGTGCAGGACAGCGACGACGAGAGGTCCACGAGGACGCCGTCGTCGTACTGGAAGGTGAGCGTCACGACGGTGTCACCGAAGAGGAGTTGCCGGCGTTCGGTGGCGGTGATGGTGAGTCCGACGCGCCGGCCCAGGTCCGACAGCAGCGTCCGCTCGGGGTCGTCGAACGCGCTCCGGTCCGCGGCGCGCACGACGAGGGCCCCGTAGGTCGTCTCGCCGTGGACCAGCGGGATGGCCGCGAGCAGGCCCCGCTCGGTCGCCGTCGGGCGAGGTCGGTCCGGGGCGACGAGTACCCGGCCGGTCTGGAGCGCCTGCCGGACGAGGCCCGTGTCGCTGGCGCCGTCGAACCGCTCGGGGTCGGTGCCGGCGTGGGCGCGGGCGACGACCCGGTCGCGGCGGCGCTCCTCTTCCATCACCCACGCCGCAGCGTAGCTGTCCGTCTCGACGAGCGCCCGGCAGACGGCCTCCTCGATGTCTTCGCGCGACGCCGCGGTCGAGAGTGCCTCGCCCACGCCGTCGAGCGTCGCGACCACGCCCCGCAGCCGACTGGTCTCCCCGGCGTCGTCCGCGTCGGTCACCTGCTCGAAGGCCGCCGCGATCTCGTCCCTGGAGGGGGCGTCGGTGTCCGGAAGGAGGCCGTCGACCCCTTCCCACCCGCCGATGGCAGTCACGACCCGCGGGTCGACGCCGTGTTCGACCAGGAGACGCCGGGCGAAAAACCGCCGGAGCGTGGATGGAGTCACGGCCGACAGCGTCGGCCGCCCGGTCCGCTCGGCGGCCCGCTCGCCGACCTCCCCGACGAGCATCTGGACGCGCCGCGGCGTCACGTCGATCACGGGCTCGCCGGTCTCGATCCCGTTGGACCTGACGTACTGCCAGAAGTCCTGGGCGACACGCGAGGGCACGTACGCCTCTCGCTGGCCGTCACCCTCCCGGACTGTCAGGAAGTACCGCGTCGATCCCTCGCCACCCTGGCTGGCGACGTCGCCGGGCCTGATCCGCGTGATCTCGGCCGCCCGGAGCCCCACCTCGCCACAGAGCCGCACCAGCAACTCCTCGCGGTGGGTCTCGGCCGACCGCCTGAGGTGCTCGTACTCGCGCTCGGTGAGCCGGACCCCCTCCCTGGCCGTGGTCTCGCTCATGTTTCGACGTACCTCGTATATGCGAAACACCACACATAGCTTTTTCCTCGGCTGAAACGGATGATAAATTGAAGAATCGTTCGATCGATCGTCAGAGATCGCCGCGTCTGTTTCGCCGGAGAACGACAGAGAGAAATCCCGGCCCGCTCGGCGTTACCGCTTCTCGACGGTGGACTCGATCTCGCCGACGACTTCCGGATTCCGGAGGGCGCTCAGATCGCCCAGGTCCTCGCCGTTCGCGATGTCCGCGAGCAGGCGGCGCATTATCTTGCCCGACCGGGTCTTGGGCATCTCCGGCGTGAACACGACCGCCTCCGGGCGGGCGATCGGTCCGATGGCCGCCTCGACGGCCGCCACGATGGAATCGCGGAGCGCCTCGTCGCCCTCGTGGCCGTCCTCGGGGCTCACGTAGGCATAGATCGCCTTCCCGCGGACGTCGTGGTCGCCGCTGACGACCGCGGCCTCGGCGACGCCCTCGACGTCGACGATGGCGGACTCGATCTCCATGGTCCCGAACCGGTGGCCCGAGACGTGGATCACGTCGTCGACCCGGCCGAGGATGGTAACGTACCCGTCCTTGTCGACGAATGCACCGTCCTCGGTGAGGTAGGTCCACTCGGTCGGGTCCGCGGTCGGCGACCCGTCGCCGGCCCTGCTCGCCCACCGCCGGCCCTCGCAGAGTTCCTGTGGCATCCCCGGCCAGGGGCGGTCGACGACGAGATAGCCGCCCTCGCGGGCCTCGAGGTCGCCGCGGTCGTCGACGACAGAGACGCTGACGCCGGGCAACGGCGGGCCCGCGACACCCGGCTTCATGTCACGGATCGCCGGCAACGTCGAGACGAGGATGCCGCCGGTCTCGGTCTGCCACCACGTGTCGACGACCGGACAATTCCCGCCACCGACGTGCTCGTAGTACCACTGCCAGGCGCGGGGATTGATCGGTTCGCCGACCGTTCCGAGCAGCCGCAGCGAGGAGAGATCGTAGCTGGCGGGATACTCCTCTCCCCACTTCATGAACGCCCGGATCGCGGTCGGCGCGGTGTAGAAGATATCGACCGCGTTGCGCTCGATGATCTCCCAGATCCTGTTCTTCTCGGGATGGTCCGGCGCTCCCTCGTACATCACGGTCGTCGTGCCCAGCGCGAGGGGGCCGTAGACGATGTAGGAGTGCCCGGTGATCCACCCGATGTCCGCCGAACACCAGTAGGTGTCCTCCGGCTTGATATCGAGGACCGCCCTGGCGGTCCAGGCCACGTACGAGAGGTAGCCCCCGGTGGTGTGGGTCACCTTCTTGGGGGTGCCCGTGGTGCCGGAGGTGTAGATGACGAACAGGTCGTCGCTCGCCCGGCGCTGGACGGGCTCGACGCGCTCTCTGGCGTGGGCGCGGACGAGTTCGTCGTAGTCGTGTTCCTCGGCCCCGAGCGAACAGTCGTACCCGTCGAGCCGGTCGACGACCACCGACGTCACGTCCGCGTCGACCGTCACCGTCGCGGTGTCGGCCTTGTTCTTCAGCAACACGGCGTCGCCGCGCCTGTAGTAGCCATCACAGGTCAGGAGGTACGCCGAGTCGGCGGCGTTCATCCGCGTCGCCAGCGCGTCGGCCGCGAAGCCCGCGTAGACGACCGAGTGGATGGCGCCGATGCGGGCACACGCCAGCATCGCCACCGGCAACTCGGGGATCATCGGCATGTACATCGTGACGACGTCCCCTTCCTGGACGCCCAGGTCCCGGAGGGCAGCCGCAAATTCGTTGACCTCGTGGAACAGTTCGAGGTACGTGTAGGTGCGCGATTCGCCGTTCCGGCCCTCCCAGGCGATGGCGACCTGATTCTTGCGGCCCGCGAGGTGCCTGTCCACACAGTTGTGACAGGCGTTGAGCCGGCCGCCCTGGAACCACCTGAGACCGTCGTCATCCCCGAGGACACGCTCGTGGGGACGGCCCCACTCGAGCAGGTTCCCCGCCCGCTCCCAGGCCCCGGGCCAGTTCTCCTCGAACTCCGCGTAGATTGCCGGGTCCGCGACGTTGGCCTGTTCGACGAAGGACTCGGGCGGTTCGAGACGGTCGCTCGGGGGCCGGTTGGTCCCGAGTCCCGGCTCGTTCACATCCACCATCTATGCGACGTGGAAGCGTTCGCCGCATAAACCTTCCCACGCTAACCTTCTTGGGTCCCCCCGCAGTAGGTCCCGGAGATGATACACAGGACAGGGGGTACGGACTGGTGAGCAGGCGGGCGAAGATCGTCTGCACGCTCGGTCCGGCCTCCGAGGACAGGGCGACCATCGCCGGCCTGGCCGAGGCCGGCATGTCGGTCGCGCGCCTGAACGCCAGTCACGGAAACCGGGAGCAGCGGCGGTCGCTGATCGAGACGCTCCGGGACGTCGACGGCGAGACCGAGGAACCGCTGGCGGTCATGCACGACCTGCCGGGACCGGAGGTGCGGACGGCCGACACCGACGCGCCCGTCGTGCTCGAGGCGGGCGACACGGTCGAGTTCGCACCCGGTGACGACGCCGACGCCGGGCGCGTGGGCCTCTCCCGGTCGATCGGGGGCGCGAGGCCGGGGGACTCGATCCTCCTCGACGACGGCCGCCTCGAGGCGACCGTCACCGGCGTCGACGGGCAGGTCGTGACCGCAGAGATCGAGGTCGGCGGCAAACTCGGCAGCCGGGCCGGCGTCAACGTCCCCGGGGTCGACCTCGAACTGCCGGCGGTGACCGACACCGACCGTGCGGAACTGGACCTGGCGGCCGAGATGGGCGTCGACTTCGTGGCCGCGAGTTTCGTCCGGGCGGGCGAGGACATCTTCGAGATCGACGCCGAACTCCAGGACCGGGGCGCCGACATCCCGGTGGTCGCGAAGATCGAGCGCGCCGACGCCGTCACGAACCTCGCGGACATCGTCGACGCCGCCGACGGCGTCATGGTCGCCAGGGGCGACCTGGGCGTCGAGTGTCCACTCGAGGACGTCCCGATCATCCAGAAACGCATCATCCGGACCTGCCACCGGGCGGGCGTGCCGGTGATAACAGCGACCGAGATGCTCGACTCGATGATCCACCAGCGCCGGCCCACGCGCGCGGAAGCGTCCGACGTCGCCAACGCCATCCTCGATGGCACCGACTCGGTGATGCTCTCGGGAGAGACGGCCGTGGGCGATCACCCCGTGACGGTCGTCGAGACGATGGACCGCATCATCCGCTACATCGAGGGCAGCGACGAGTACGCCGAGGTCCTCGAGCGACGGGTACCGGCGGCCGACGACACCCGGACGGACGCACTGGCGCGGTCGGCCAGGTTTCTCGCCAGGGACGTCGACGCGACTGCGGTCGTGGCCGCCAGCGAATCCGGCTACACCGCCCGGAAGGCCGCCAAGTACCGCCCGCACATCCCGGTCGTCGCCGCGACGACCAGCGAGCGCGTCCGACGGGAACTCGCGCTCACCTGGGGCATCACCGCCCAGCGGGTCGCCCACTACGAGAGCGCCGACGCCATCATCCAGAACGCCGTCCAGTCGGCCATCGACACCGGCGTCGCCGAGAGCGGGGACACCGTGGTCGTCCTCTCGGGGATGATGACCGAACTGGAGGGGCTGGACACGGCCAACCTGCTCAAGGTCCACGTGGCTGCGGAGCGACTGACTGCTGGCCGGTCGGTCGTCGACGGACACGTCACCGGCCCGCTTTATCGCGTCGGGGACGGTGACCTCTCGGAGCTACCCGATGGCGTCATACTGTACGTCCCGAGTTCGTTCGAGGGTGAATTCGACGGCGACCTCGCAACGGTCGCGGGCATCGTCGATGGCCACCAGGGGGTCACGGGTTACCCGGCCATCGTCGCCCGCGAACTCGACGTGCCGATGGTCTGTGACGCCCCGATCGCGGAGGACATCCCCGACGGGACGGAGGTGACCCTCGACGGCGAACGGGGCGTCGTCTACGCCGACCCGACCGTCGAGGAGTCCTGATGGGCTACACGCCGCACGTGCTGGTCGTCGGCGGGACCCCGACCGCGGCCGGACTCGTCCGCGATCTGGCGATGCGCGGGCTGGAGGTGACCCTCGTCACTCGCGGGACCTTCGCCGGGACACCCGGCGAGGCGCTGCTCGACAGCGGGGCGCGCGTCGCCGCCAGCGACCCGGAGACGGCAGGGCGCGTCCACGCCGAGAGCCGCACACTGCGCGAGATTGCCGGCCACTGTATCGAGGACACCGGCGGGCTGATACTGCCACGGGACGACGACACGACGCTCGACGACCTCCACGAGGCGTGCCTGTCCGCCGACGTTCCCGTCGAGCGGCTCGACAGCGAGGCGGTCCGGGAGCGCGCGCCGGGCGTCGCGCCGGAGGCCGGGGACGGACTGGCCGTCCCCGACGCACGGATCGACCCGTTCCGACTGCTCGTCGCGACGGTCGAGGACGCGCGCAACTACGGCGCGACCGTCGAGACGCGGACGGAGGTGACGGGCTTTTTCGTCGACGAGGGCGCGGTGACACACGCCAAACTCCGCGAGCGAGGGGACGAGGAATTCGAGATGCGGCGGTTCGACTACGTGGTCAACGCGGCTGGTCCGCGTGCCGGCGAAATCGCCACCATGGCCGACGTCGACCTCCCGG
>JAHENO010000118.1 GCA_018609945.1 Haloarculaceae archaeon
ACCACCTCGTCTACGAGGTGGTCGACAACGCCATCGACGAGGCGCTGGCGGGCCACTGTGACACGATCGCGGTGACCATCCACGAGGACGACTCCGTCTCGGTTTCCGACGACGGCCGCGGCATCCCGGTCGACACCCACGACGAACACGACCGGCCAGCCGTCGAGGTGATCATGACGGTTCTGCACGCAGGGGGGAAGTTCGACAACAAGTCCTACCAGGTTTCCGGTGGGCTCCACGGGGTAGGCGTCTCCGTCGTGAACGCCCTCTCGAAGTGGCTCGAAGTCGAAGTCAAGCGCGACGGCGCCGTCTGGCGCCAGCGGTTCGACCACGGCCAGCCCGAGTTCGAACTCGAGCGGGTGCGGGACCTCCGGCCGGACGAGGAGACGGGAACGACGGTCCGCTTCTGGCCCGACGACGAGATATTCGAGACGACCGACTTCACCGTCTCGACGCTCGAATCCCGGCTTCGCGAACTCGCGTTTCTCAACTCCGGGATCGAAATCAGCCTCCACGACGAGCGCGACGGCACGTCGACGACGTTCAAGTACGACGGCGGCATCCGGGAGTTCGTCGCCTACCTCAACGAGACCAAGACCCACCTCCACGAGGACGTCATCTACTTCGCCGACGAGGCGGAGATCGCCGAGGGACTCGTCCAGGTCGAGGTGGCGATGCAGGCCACCGACGAACTGCAGGGCTCGCTGCACGCCTTCGCCAACAACATCAACACCCGCGAGGGCGGCACCCACATGACCGGCTTCAAGACCGCCCTCACCCGCGTCGTCAACGACTACGCACAGGAGAACGGCCTGCTGCGGGACCTCGACGACACCCTCAAGGGCGAGGACATCCGCGAGGGGCTGACGGCGGTTCTCTCGATAAAACACCCGGACCCGCAGTTCGAGGGGCAGACGAAGACGAAACTCGGCAACAGCGAGGTCCGGGGCATCGTCGAGTCGGCGGTTCACGAACACCTGGGAACGTACTTCGAGGAACACCCCGACACCGCCGAGACCATCGTCGCCAAGGCCGTCGAGGCCGCCAAGGCCCGCAAGGCCGCCAAGAAGGCCGAGGAACTGACACGCCGCAAGTCCGCCCTCGAGACGACGGCACTGCCCGGGAAACTGGCCGACTGCCAGACGCGCGATCCCTCCGAGGCCGAACTGTTCGTGGTGGAGGGCGACAGCGCCGGCGGGAGCGCCAAGCAGGGCCGCAATCCCGAATTCCAGGCCATCCTCCCGATCCGGGGCAAGATTCTGAACGTCGAGAAACACCGCCTCGACCGCATCCTCGAGAACAACGAGATACGGAACCTCATCACCGCCCTGGGGACGAGCATCGGCGACGAGTTCGACATCTCCGAACTCAGATACGAGAACATACTCATCATGACCGACGCGGACGTCGACGGGGCCCACATCAGGACGCTCCTGTTGACGTTCTTCTACCGGCACATGCGGCCGTTGCTCGAGCGCGGACACGTCTACGCGACGCGGCCGCCGCTGTACCGCATCCGGTATCGTGGCGAGACCTACGACGCGATGACCGACGAGGAGCGCGACCGCATCATCGCCGAGGAGTGTGACGGCTCGCCGGACCAGGTCCAGCGGTTCAAGGGACTGGGCGAGATGAACCCCGACCAGCTCTGGGAGACGACGATGAACCCCGAGACGCGGTACCTGAAGAAGATTACCGTCGAGGACGCCGCGGCGGCGGACAAGATGTTCTCGGTGCTGATGGGTGATGCCGTCGAGCCCCGCAAGGAGTTCATCAAGGACCACGCTCCCGAGGCGGAGTGGGTCGACATATGAGTTCGGACCTGCCCCAGTCCGACGACGTCGAGGCCCCGGCGGCCAACGTCGAGCACGTCCGCGTCGAGGACGAGATGGAGCAGAGTTACATCGACTACGCGATGAGCGTCATCGCGGGGCGGGCGCTGCCCGACGTCCGGGACGGCCTCAAGCCCGTCCACCGGCGCATTCTCTATGCGATGTCCGAGATGGGCGTCTCGAGTGGGTCGGCCCACCGCAAGTCCTCCTCGATCGTCGGCGAGACGATGGGGGATTACCACCCGCACGGCGATTCGGCCATCTACGACACCCTGGTGCGGATGGCCCAGGAGTTCTCGATGCGCTACCCGCTGGTCGACGGCCAGGGCAACTTCGGGTCGATGGACGGCGACCCGCCCGCGGCGATGCGCTACACCGAGGCCCGGATGGCTCCAATCGCCGAGGAACTGCTGGAGGACATCGAGAAAGACACCGTCGACTTCACGTCGAACTACGACGACCGCCTCACCGAACCCGAGGTGCTGCCGGCCAAACTGCCGAACCTCCTGTTGAACGGCGCCTCGGGCATCGCGGTCGGGATGAGCACGAACATCCCGCCCCACAACCTCCGGGAAGTGGTCGAGGCGACCGTCCACCGGATCGACAACCCCGACTGTGGCGTCGAAGACCTCATCGACACCCGCGAGTACGACGACGAGGGTACCCACGTTCGCGGGACCGACGGACCCATCACGGGCCCGGATTTCCCGACCGGCGCGCGGATCGTCGGCCGGGAAGCGGTCCACGCCGCCTACGCGACCGGACGGGGGCGCGTCCGGGTGAGGGCCGCCTACGACGTCCAGCGCAACACGTCGGGACGGGACCGCATCGTCATCCACGAACTCCCCTTCCAGGAGAACAAGGCCCGACTCGTCGAGCGCATCGCGGAAGACGTCAACGAGGGGGCAATCGAGGGCGTCTCGGATTTGCGCGACGAGTCCGACCGCGACGGCGTCCGCGTCGTGGTCGACCTGAAACGGGGTGCGAACGTCGACGTCGTCGAGAACCAGTTGCTCGAGAGCCACCTCGAAACCACGTTCGGGGTCATCAACCTCGCGCTGGTCGACGGCCAGCCCCGCGTGCTGACCCTCGCGGAGACGCTCGATCACTACATCGACCACCGCAAGGAGGTCGTCCGCCGCCGCTCCGAGCACGACCTCCAGGAGGCCGAGGACCGCGCACACATCCTCGAAGGCCGGCTGCGGGCCCTGGAGAACGTCGACGACGTCGTCGAGTCCATCCGGGAGTGTGCCGACCGCCAGACAGCGATCGAACAGTTACAGGCCGACTTCGAACTGACCGAACCCCAGGCCGAGCACATCGTCCGGATGCAACTCGGGTCGCTGACCTCCATGGAGGCCGAGGAGGTCCAGTCGGAATACGAGGAGGTCCAGGAGACCATCGAGTATCTCCGCTCCGTCCTGGCGGACGAGGAGAAACTGCTGGGTGTCATCAAGGACGAACTCCGCGAGATCGCCGAGGAGTACGGCGACGAGCGCCGCACGGAGATCGTCGAATCGGACGGCGAGGTCACCCACGAGGACCTCATCGCCGAGCGGGACTGCCTGGTCGTCATCACCGAGGACGACTACATCAAGCGGATGCCGGCGAGCGAGTTCGATCCCCAGCACCGCGGCGGGAAGGGCATCATCGGCGCCGATCCCAAGGAGGGCGACCGCGTCTCGAAGGTGTTCCGTGCGAACACCCACGACTACCTCCTCTGTTTCACGAACCAGGGACAGGTCTACCGGCTGAAGACCTACGAGGTCCCCGAAATGGGCCGGACCGCCCGCGGGAAGTCGGCAGTGAACCTCATCAACCTTGACGACGGCGAGGAAATTACAGCCGTGGTCAACACCGACGAGTTCGAGGCCGACGAGTGTATCACGATGGCCACCCGGCAGGGCTACGTCAAGCGGACCTGCTGTGCGGACTTCGAGAACATCCTCTCGACGGGCATCATCGCCGCGAGCCTCGACGAGGGTGACGAACTCGTCGACGTGGAGGTGACTGACGGCACCCGGGACCTGGTGGTCGCCACCGAGCAGGGGATGACCATCCGGTTCGACGAGAGCGAGGTCCGCGAGATGGGCCGGACCGCCCGCGGTGTCCGGGGCATCGACCTCCAGGACGGGGACCGCGTGGCGGGGATGGTCGCGACCGGCGACGCCGACGACCGCGCCCTGCTGACGGTCACCCGGAACGGCTACGGGAAACGGACGCCCCTCGCCGAGTACCGCTCCCAGTCGCGGTACGGCAAGGGACTGATCGACATCAAGACGAACGAACGCAACGGCCCCGTCACGACGGTCAAAGCCGTCGAGTCGGAGGATCACATCGTCCTGATGAGCGACCGCGGCCAGATCATGCGCTGTCCCGTCGCCGACATCTCGACTGTCGGCCGGAACACCATGGGCGTCACGGTGATGAACCTCGAAGCGGGCGACGGCGTCGCGAGCGCGACTGTCGTCCCCGGCGAGTCGGGAACGGAAAGCGAACCGGGGACGGAAAGTGAAAAAACGGGCGCGGGCGAGGCGGAAACGGACGACGAGACTGAGGCGACGGCGGACTAGAGGATTCGCTTCCCGAGCGCGCTCGCGGCGAGTTCGACCGCGAGTTCAGCCGTGCGGTTGTGCTGGTCGAGGATCGGGTTGACCTCCACCAGTTCCAGGGCCGCCAGCGCCTCGTCGGCCTGCTGGTGGACGAGTTCGAGGGCAGCGTGGGCCTCGCGGTAGGAGACCCCACCCCTGACGGGGGTTCCGACGCCAGGCGCCTCACCGGGGTCGAGCCAGTCCAGGTCGAGGCTGACGTGCAGGGCGTCGACGCCGTCGGTCGCGGCCGCGACCGCCTCCCCGACCACCGCAGTCACGCCGCGCTGGTCGATGTCCGTCATCGTGTACGCCGCGACGGCGCTCTCGCGGACCGCCTCGCGCTCGCGGTCGTCGAGGTCGCGGAGGCCGACGAGGGCGACGTTCTCGTCCCGGACGCCGACGTCAGCCCAGTCGGCCCCGGCGAACTGGCCCCGTCCCAGGATCGCCGCGAGCGACATCCCGTGGACGTTACCGCTGGGCGTCGTCTGCGGGGTGTTGAAGTCGCCGTGGGCGTCGAACCAGAGGATGCCCACCTCGCTGTCGGGGTCGCCGGCCAGGCCCGCTGCGGTGCCGACGGCGATGGAGTGGTCGCCCCCCAGGACGATCGGGAACTCGCCGTCTGCGACCGTGGACGCGACGGTTGCGGCCAGGTCCCGGCATACTTCCCTGGTCTCGGGAAGGAACTTCGCGTGACCCTGCTCGGGTTCGCCGGCGTCGGGATCGCGCTCCTCGGGGCGGGGTACCTGGATGTCCCCGCCGTCGGTACAGGGCAGGTCCATCGCTTCCAGCTGGTCCGCGAGGCCGGCGTACCTGATCGCCGAGGGGCCCATGTCTACGCCCCGTCTGTCCGCCCCGAGGTCCATCGGCACCCCGATGACACGCGCTGTCCTGTCCATGCCTCGCCTTCGGCGGGGAGCGAGAAAAGCGCGGTGCCGTCGGTCCCACCCGCGAGCAGCGTCCGAAATCCGAACGTTCAGGGTCCGGTCGGGACACAGGAGAGATAGAGGCGCGGCCGTACGCCCCCGCCGTACCACGACCATGATCAGGTTCCGGGAAGACATCGACGGCTGTGGCTGTCTCCGGTGCCAGGGTGTCGACCGCGACGCCGTGCGGCGGTCGGTACCCGACGCACTGGTCTGGAGCGGGCGGCTCCTGCTCGCGCGGCCGTCGATCCTGCTGGTCTTTGCCGCGGTCGGCCTCGCGCACCTCCTCGCCGTCGCCGGGTCCGGGCGGGCGGTTGTCGTCGGAGCCCTCGCGAGTTTCCTCGGCGCACTCGTCGCCCGGGGGTACGTCG
This sequence comes from Haloarculaceae archaeon, assembly GCA_018609945.1. Taxonomy (GTDB): domain Archaea; phylum Halobacteriota; class Halobacteria; order Halobacteriales; family Haloarculaceae; genus SW-9-67-25. The sequence continues at coordinate 5,718 of JAHENO010000118.1, forward strand.
CCGTGACTGGCCAGGCGGTCATTCGCGGGGCACGCGTCTCGCCGATTGCTGCACTCCGGACTGTCTTCCGGCGGCTCCCGGCACTCGTCGGGGCCACGCTCCTCCTCGCTGGAGTCGTGGCCGCGGGTGCCGCCACCGTGATGGGTGTCATCCTGCCGGCCATCCAGCGGATGCTGGAACCGGCCGCTGTCGACCTGGCCACCGTCCGGCTGGCCGCACTCGTTTTCGTGGTCGCGTGGGTGCTCTACGCGCTGGTGAAGTTCTGTGTGCTCCCCGAGGCGTGTTTCGTCGGCGGGTACGGCCCGGTCGCCGCGCTACGTGCCAGCTGGCGGGTCACGACTCTGCACACGGGGAAGGCAGTTGCCATCGTGACCGGGTTCGTCGCGTTGCTCGGGGTCGGCGTCCTCCTGGACACCCAGCTTGCCGACCCGGCCAGCCCGGTCGCGCTCTCCTTCCGGTACGGCGAGACGTCGGTCGTCCTCCGGTCGTTCGGGTTCTCGCTGGCCGGCGGCATCCGGTTCGCCTTCGACCTCGTCGTGACGGCAGTCTACGCGGGCGTCTTTCTCCACCAGTACGTCGGCGGCGTCTTCGACGGGTAGCTACGCCTCGATGAGCGTGTCGAGGGCGCCGGAGAGGGACTGCCAGGCGGCCACGCCGAGGGCGGAGATGCCGAGCGTACCGGCGAGTTGCCCGAACGCTCGCCGCAGTCCTACCCGGTCCTCGCTGTTGCCCAGTACGAGTACCGTCGGTCGATTCGCGACCGCGTAGATGTCCATCTCGCGCCCCTTCTCCGAGTAACACGTGTCGACCACTTCGACGAGGCCGGCCTCCTCCAAGTTCTCGAGGTGGTAGCTGACACTCTGGACCGACGCGTCCAGTTCGGCGGCGAGTTCAGACGCGGTGAGGGGGTCCTCCGTCAGCGCCCGGAAGACGGCCATTGCCGTCTCCCCCGAGAGCGTCGAGATCACCTCGGCAGCTTCCTCGTTGTCGACGTAGAGGACCGACGGGTCGCCGTCGCGTTCGACGGACGGCTTCTGGGAGGAGGGGAACAATTTCGCCATACGAGGGTTTCGAACCGGGCTGTCTAAAGCACTCGGTAGGCTCAAAACGCGTTTTGAGCTATACAGATCCGGTCGCAAGGGGGGGGAGACAGCAAAAAGTAAATATTGGTTCGCCAAGTCAGTCCAGACTGACCCCGACGATGCTCGACCGGCCGCCCACGATTGCCCTCCTGACACTGGGTTGTGTGCTCGCACTCGCAGTCGGCAGTGCTGGCGTGCTCCCGGAGGAGGACGACCGAGCCGGCGTGGAACCGGAAACGGGAGCGGAGCCCGAAAAACTGGTCAGGGAGATGCTCGCCGCGGAACCCGCAGCCGTCGACGGACACCTCACGGAAACGACCACACGTAACGAGAAGGTAGTCGAACGGACCCGCTACGAGGTACTCACAGATCCATCCGACGACAGCAAGCGTGTGAGGATCGTTCGCCCCGACGAGTCGAACCTGACCGTCGTACAGAATCGGACGACGGCCTGGACCTACGACGAGGGGACAGACGAAGTGACCAAGTACGACCTGACGGATTCGGGGGGAGTGATCGTGCCCGCGCTCCAGTACGACCACTACGACAGGCTCCTCTCGGCGCTCAACGTGACCTACGCGGGGACCGAACGGGTCGCAGGCCACGAGGCACAGGTCGTCGTGTTCAACGACACGTCCGAGGAACCCACCACGGCAGGAATCGAGGTCCTCGTAGGTGATACCGAGATCAGCCTCGCGGAGACGACGCTGTCACGACCGGTCGTGCTGGCCGAACACCGCCTGTGGATCCACGCGGCGGAGGACTACCCGCTCAAGCGGCAGACGACGCTCGTCGGCCGCGAGGGCTCGTCGGTGAAGTTCACCACACGATACGACCGGATAGAGTTCGAAACTGACCCCGACGAGGACACGTTCCAGTTCGATCCGCCGGAAGACGCAACCCGGCAGGACCCACCGGAGATGGACAGCGAACGCTTCGATTCGATCGAGGCGGCGGCGTCGGCGGTTTCCTATCGCGTCCCAGACCCGACAGTGCCGGAGCGATTCGAGCTGGATTCGGTGATCGTCTCCAGGGTGAACGGCTCCACGCGGGTCCGAGTGGCTTACGCAGACGGCAACGAGAGCGTCCGGGTGCGCGTGCTACCGGATGTCGACCACGACATCGAGGGCATGTCCGTCACCGTCGGCGACCACGCCGGAACCCTCACGGGGGGGTACGGCACCTCGTCGCTGTACTGGCAGTGTGCCGGCCGGACGTACGCCGTGTACGGTCCGGTGTCGGCGTCGGAGAAACTGTCCATCGCGGAATCGATCGACTGCGAGGCGGCCAGCAGGTGAAAAGTGGTCGGTTCGCGGGCACGTCCCGGAATCGGTCCGGGTTCGAGGGCACGTCCGGGAGTCACCGACGGAGATCAGTCTGCCAGCGATGTGGGGGACGTGAGGTGCTCGCGGTCGAGGGTCCGATCGTCCCAGCCACGGCAGTGGCGCAGTTCCCCGTCGAGCCCGTCCTGACGGACGGACACGCTGAGCCGGACAGGTCGGAGCCGGTAGCGTGTCCGGTGGTGGCCGTCCGGGTCGATCTCGGTCCCCAGTGCGACCAGCCCGGCACCAGCCAGGTCGTCCAGGCGCCGGTAGACGGTCGCCTCGGAACAGCCACACCGCCGGGCAATCTCGGGAGCAGAACGCGGGTGACCCTGCAGGGCGTCGAGTACCGCCCGAACGTATTCGTCCGCCAATAGATCGATGACCTCGTTCGGATCGACGTCGGCTGACATCCTGTTTCCACGTACTGGCGGCCAATACATCAACGGTGTGAATACTCAAAATCGGCTTTCAGTTATACTGGGCACAGACGCGGCGGATGCCCTCCTCGAAGTCGACACGCGGTTCCCAGCCAGTCGCCTCGTGGATCTTGGAGGGGTCGGCGCACGTGTCGTGGACGTAGACATCCTCGGGGATGGGATTCTCGACGTACTCGGGGTCGACGTCGGTACCGAGTTCGTCGTTTATCATTTCGACGACAGTGTTGAACGAGTAGGCGTTGCCGGTGCCGAGGTTGTAGACGCCGTCCAGTTCGTGGTCGGCGGCCAGTTCCGTCCCGCGGACGATGTCGGAGACGTGGGTGAAATCACGCGTCTGCGTGCCGTCGCCGTACAGTTTCGGCGGCCGGCCGTTGGCGATGTCGTCGGCGAACTGCGCGATGACGTTGGCGTACTCGCCCTTGTGCTCTTCCGCGCCGCCGTAGCCCTGGTAGACGGAGAAAAACCGGAGGCCGGCCAGCGACAGCCCGTAGTGGTTGTGGAAGTACTCGGCGTAGCGTTCACGGGCCATCTTCGAGGCCTCGTAGCCGGTGTTGACGGTGACCGGCATGTCCTCGGGAGAGGGCTCGGTCCGCGAGCCGTAAATCGAGGACGTCGAGGCGTAGACGACCGTCTCGCAGCCGTCCTGGCGGGCCTGGTCGACGGTGTTGACGAACCCCTCGACGTTGACCCGTGCACCCGCCGTCGGGTTCTCCTCGTGCATCGCGTACGACGAGCGGGCTGCGAGATGGAACAGGACGTCGACGTCGGTCGGCAGGTCGTCCTCGAGGACGCTCGCTTCGACGAATTCGACGGCGGGGTCGAGGTTCGCGGGGGTCCCCAGGTAGCCGTCGTCGAGCGCGACGACGTCGTTGTCCGTGGCGAGGTGGTTCGCGAGGTTCGACCCGATGAAGCCCGCCCCGCCGGTCACCAGGACGCGTCTGTCTTCCATGAGAGACCCTCCGGCGGCGGTCAATTAGGCCTTGTCATTCCCCGTCCGGGCCCGCGGCCGCTCCGTCCCCGACTCCGTCGGGGGCACCGTCGGCTTTAAGGAAGCGAACCGCGAATGGTATGTTATGTCATCAATCGAGCTGACACCCAGCCAGAAGAACATCCTCCAGGAGCTGGTCAACCTCTACCGGGACGACGAGACCGCGGTCAAGGGAGAGGAGATCGCCGACCGCGTGGACCGCAATCCGGGGACGATCCGCAACCAGATGCAGAGTCTGAAGGCGCTCCAGCTGGTCGAGGGGGTACCGGGGCCGAAAGGTGGCTACAAGCCGACTGCCGACGCCTACGACGCGTTGCAGATCCAGGAGATGGACCAGGCGGCCGACGTCCCCCTCTTCCACAACGGGGAGCAGATGGACGACGCCAACGTCGAGGAGATCAACCTCATCAGCGTCCACCACCCCGAGAACTGCCGGGCCGAGGTCACGCTGCGGGGCACCCTCTCGGGATTCACCGAGGGCGACTCGGTGACGGTCGGCCCGACGCCGCTGTCGAAACTCCAGATCATCGGCACGCTCGAGGGCAAAGACGACACGAGCAACTCTCTCGTTTTGACGATCGACGACATGCGGGCGCCGGTCGGCGAGCCCGAGCACTGACTGGCCGTCGGAACCCGTCGAATCGCCCGGCGTCCGGGAGCGACAGCACGGATTCGCAGGGTTTGTATCGCCACACGCCTCAGGCGTCGGTATGACGGAGCACGTCGTCGTTCTGGGATCGGGATACGCCGGCACGGGTGCGGTCAAGGCCCTCGAGGCGGCAGGGGACGGTGACGTCGATCTGACCTGGGTCTCCGACGTCGACCACCACCTCGTGCTCCACGAGTCCCACCGGTGTATCCGCGATCCCGGAATCCGCGAGAAGGTCGTCATCCCCGTCGAGGAGATCAAATCCCCCGGGACGACGTTCCGCAGGGGCGAGGTCGTCGCCATCGACGCCACGGACCGGACGGTCCACCTCGCGGACGGGACGGTCGAGTACGACTACCTCCTGGTCTGTCTCGGCTCCCGGACCGCGTTTTTCGGCATCACCGGGCTGCGCGAACGCGCCCACACCCTGGAGAACATCGAGGACGTGCTCGGCATCCACGAGGACGTCACCTCCCGGACGGCAGCGGCGACGGCGACCGACCCGGTCCGGGTGGTCGTCGGCGGCGCCGGGCTGTCGGGCATCCAGACCGCGGGCGAACTCGCCGAACTCCGCGACGAGCGCGGCCTCCATATCGAGATCGTCCTCGTGGAGGGGCTCGACCAGATCCTCCCCGGCAGCGACCCCCAGTTGCAGGCTGCGCTGCGCGAGCGCCTCGAACGGCGGGACGTGCAGATCCGGACCGGCGAGTTCGTCGGGGCGGTCGACGACGACACCGTCTACCTCGAGGAGAGCGTCGAACTCGCGTACGACGTGCTCGTCTGGACGGGCGGGATCACCGGCCGGGAGGCCGTCGCCGACGCCGACATCGCGAAGGACGAGCGCTCGAACCGCATCCACGCCGGCAGGAACTTCCGGACCGACGACGACCGCGTGTTCGCCATCGGGGACTGTGCGCTGATCGACCAGCCCGGGAACGAGCCCGCTCCGCCGACCGCACAGGCGGCCTGGCAGGCAGCGGAAGTCGCCGGGCGGAACGTCGTCCGCGCCGTCCGCGGCCAGCCCCTGCAACGGTGGACCTACGACGACAAGGGCACCGTCGTCTCGGTCGGCGAGGCGGCCGTCGCCCACGACGTCTCGATTGTCCCGTTCGTCGACATCTTCGGCGGCTTCCCCGCACAGACACTGAAGAAAGCGATCGCGGCACGATGGATCCGCGACGTCGCCGGGACCGGCCGGGCGCTCCGCGCCTGGCCGGACATGTGATGGGTGATCTCACCGACCGCGCGCCGGGCGGGCTCGTTCCGGCGGCGTGGCTGGTCACGATCGGTGCCCACGCCGGCGCCGTCTCGACGCAGGCACTGTTCGTCGCGCTCGTCGTCATGGCCGTCCTGCTGGCAGCCTTCTTCCTGGCCTCGCTGGGGGAGATGACCGGCCTCCTGCGTGTCTGGCAGTACGTCATCGCCGCCGGGCTGGCGGTCACGCTCGCCGGCGTCGCCGGATTCGCGCTCGGGGAACTGACACCCCTGCTCGCGGCCTCCCTGTACGGGTGGATGCTGCTGCCCGGACTGGCGTACGTCCCGACCGGCACGGCACACGCCGAGGCGGCCTTGCGGAACGTCTACCTCGGGGCCGCGACGCTCTCGCTGTTCGGTGCTGGCCTGTACGCCCTGGGCCACCTCGCGGGCGTCAGCCCGACGGCGTCGATGGTCGGTGGCCTGGTGCTCGTTGGTGTCGGGCAGACCGCCGGCATCGTCACTGCGGTCCGGCAGAACACCGGCGAGTGAACCGGGAACTGTCAGGTCGTCTCGTCCGATCGCTCATTGCTGGCGGGCCGGTCGCCGCCATCGGAATGGCCGCCGTCTCCGGATGGACCGTCCTCTGCAGGATCTTCGTCGGGCTGACGGATCCGGAGCGTTTCGATCCGGGTTCCGTCGACGCCCTCGACGGACATCCGGTAGCCATCGAGCGTGACCTCGTCGCCGGGTTCCGGGGGGCGACCCAGCGCGTCGAGGACCAGGCCGCCGACAGTGCCGTAGGCCGCCGGCTGGAAGTCGGTCCCGAGCGCGTCGTTCAGTTTCGGGATCGAAACCGCGCCGTCGACGACGTACGTATCACCGTCGCGGTGTCGGATCGACGGTTCGAGGGCAGCGTCGTCGAAGTCGTCGCGCAGTTCGCCGACGATCACCTCGAGGATATCCTCGACGGTGACGATCCCGGCGAGCGTCCCCCACTCGTCGATGACGGCCGCCATCTGGCGTTGCTGGGACTGGAACTGGGCGAGCAAATCGTCGACCCGGGTCGTCTCCGGCACGATGGGTAACTCGCGGGCGATAGTCCCCGCTGAGGCGGCCGGGGCGCCGTCTTCCCCGGCCAGGAGGACGTCCTTGACGTCGACGTACCCCACGGGCCGGTCGCCGGTGTCCGCGTCGACGACCGGATACCGCGTGTGGCCGTGCTCGGAGACCACTCGGCGGAGCGCGTCGAGATCGGCGTCGGCCGGGACCGACACCACGTCGGGGCGGGGGATCATCACGTCTCGGGCGAGGACGTCGTCGAGATCGAACACCCGCTCGATCATCTCGACCTCCTCGGCGTCGACGTGTCCCTCCTCGCCGGCGCGGCTCAACACCATCCTGATCTCCCGCTCGGAGAGCGTCTCCTCGGACTCGGAGGCCGGCGGCACGCCGAGGAGGCTCGTGAACCGGTTGGCCGTCCCGTTGAAGACGACCAGTCCCGGCAAGAAGAGGTAGTAAAACAGCTTCATCGGCGGCGCCACGAGCACGCCGAGGCGCTCGGCGCGCGCGATGGCGACCGTCTTCGGTGCGAGTTCGCCGAAGACCACGTGGAGGAACGTGACGACGCTGAACCCGATCGCGACGGCGATCAGGTGCAACGTGCCGGGGGGAACGACCGGCGCCAGCACCGGCTCAATCAGGGCCGCGACGGCGGGCTCGCCGATCCAGCCCAGCCCCAGCGACGCGATGGTGATACCGAGTTGCGTCGCCGCGAGGTAGTCGTCGAGATTGTCCAGGGCCGCCTGGAGGGCGCGAGCGCCGGGCCGGCCCTGTTCGACCATCTGGTCGACGGACGTCGACCGCACGCGCACGAGGGCGAACTCGGAGGCCACGAAAAAGCCGTTCAGGGCCACCAGAAACAGCGCCGCGAGCACCCGACCGAGCGAGAGCAGGAGTTCGGCCATTATATTCCGAGCCCCGCGTGCCAGGCGTCGGCGTCCGATTCGGCGACCCGCCGGTCCATCGCGGCGAGTTTCGAGACGGCAAGACTCGCCGTGCGGGCCGCCCGGCGCTCGCCGACGACTGCGAACTCCCCGGACGTGCGGTCGGCGTAGACCGTACAGACCGCGCCCGCGCGCAGCCCGTAGATGTTCGCGAGCGTGAGGATGGCGCTGGCCTCCATCTCGAAGTTGAGCACGCCGGCCCGCCGGAGTTCCGCGATGCGTTCGTCGCTGTCCCGGGCCTCGAACCCGCCGAATCCCGCGCGGCTCTGTCCCGCGTAGAAGGAGTCCGTCGAGGCCGTGAGCCCGACGTGGTAGTCGTAGCCCAGTTCCTCGGCGGCGGCCGCCAGTGCCGCCACGACCGCGTGGTCCGCGACCGCCGGATAGTCCTCGCGGACGTACTCCGAACTGGTCCCCTCCTGGCGGACCGCGCCGGCGGTGATGACCAGGTCGCCGACGTCAGTCTCGGGCTGGATGGCGCCAC
>JAHENO010000119.1 GCA_018609945.1 Haloarculaceae archaeon
GCGCGCACCCGCGACAAACCGGCGCCGTTCGTGGCCATCGTCGACCGCACCGAGTCCTGTTTCGCACCCAACCGCGGCTCTGCCAACGAGTACGGCGTCCTCGTCGACGACCGGACACACACGTACGTCCTCCACTGGTTTTTCCTGACGGTGCTGTGGGACATCTGGGACGTGTACTACACGTCCGAGGACGGCGAACCCCCGACCGACTACCTCGACATCCGGTACTGCGTGCGCGACGTCGCGCCGCTGCTCGCCGACGGGGCGACCGTCGAGATCCGAATCGCGGGTGTCGACACCGAGACCGGGTCGGACCGGACCGTCGAGGGAACCGTCCGGGAGGTGATCGCCAACGGCCACGAGGGGGACGGACACGTCCCGATCGCACAGTACAGCGGCCAGATCGGCATGATCGTCGACACCCCCGACGGCCCCGTCGAGGTCGGCGGGTGGGGTGCGATGGTCGAGGAGGTCGAGGCACACCGGATCACGGTCCTGGCGGTCGAGTGACTCCGGCCGGACGCCGGGCCCGCCGTCGGCGACGGCGGACCCGAAATCGGGGAGGTCGCCGGCCGTGTCATAGTGACTGCTGTAGTTCATTGCCGGATCGACCGCACGACGTCGTGCGGTCGACCTGGAAAATAGCTACAGCAGTCACTATCAGGTCCGCCCGCCGAGCAGCAGGACGTAGTTGTGGACGACGAGGAGCCCGTACCACAGCGTCGCGGCGAGGAGGAAATCGAAATCGCGCGGTGCGGGCAGTGCCCGCACGAGCGCGACGACGACCAGCGCGTAGGACGTCCCGGCGGCCAGGACGCCCGGAACGCCCGCGACACCGTAGAGGGAGACGGTCACCGGGTGCAACTCCCTGACGGTCGGGACGAAGAAGAACCACACCGTCGCAGCCAGATCGAGCGCCCAGACGCCCACGAAGGCCGGCCAGAGCAGCCGCCAGCCCCGCCAGTCGCGGTCCCGCCGCCGGGCGAGCAACGCGTCGATGTCTTCCTCCCGGAGCAGTACGAGAAGCCGCCAGAACCGGTCGAACAGGACCGCCGGCCCGACGACGACGGTCGCCGCGAGGAGCAACCGGAGTCCGGGGACCCCGGTGACGCGCTCGGCGACGAGTGCGACGCCGATGGATACCAGCGATATCTGGAGGGGCCTGTTGCGGACTGGCAGCCGTGCCGCCCACTCGGGCACGAACATGTGGCGTGTGGGGCGGACTACCATTGTATCTGTGTGAGTAGCGCCGCCGCGCTCTTAATCCCTGCTCCGGGTTGCTGGCGCTGAAACACTGCCACGGCTGGAGCCGGCTCCAACTGGGTTGCACAGCCCGGGCGCGCGGCCAGAGGACGGTCACAGCAGGGGGGCGACCGCGGCGAGGGAGTCCGTCGGCCGCTGGACGGTCACAACCGCTGACCGTCCCTCGACGCCGACCGTGGCCGACCCATCCCCGGAGAACCCCGTCCGCCCGGTCCAGGTCTCGACGGCGCCGACGGCCTCCTCGGCGTCGGTCTCGTCCGGGAAGGTCACGACCACCCGGTCGGTCGTCGTCGCGCCGTCGACGGTCCGGGCCAGGCCCCGGGACTCCGCTCGCCGGAACCGGCCGCGGTCGGGGTCGGTTCGCTCGTGTCGGGGGTGCGGGACACCGAGGACGTACGTCGCCGTACCGAGCCGCCGGGCCAGCTCCGCGGCCACGGTGTCGGCGTCGACGTACCGGCGGCGCTGGCCCGCACCCACGTCGAGGAACAGCCGGGCCGTCCCCAGGGGCGACCGCGCCGTCCGCCGCGAACGCAGGAGGCGGTCGTCGTCGACGGCCACCGCCAGTTCCGCGATCCGGTGGCGGTAGAGGTCGAACCCGGCGTGGGGGTCGGCCTCGACGTAGCCGGTCGCCGTCAGATGCTCCCGGAGGATCGCCCGGTCCCAGTCCCCCCGGAGGAGGGTGAGCCTGCGGTTGACGCCGAGCACTTCCTCCTCGACGGTCCCGAACGAGAGGTCGAAGTGGTCGTAGCCGTCGGCGGCCCACCGCCGGTAGGCCCCGTAGGCCGCGGGGTCGAAGGCCGCCCGCTGGGCGCGGATGGCCGCGACGTCGTGGCGTTCGAAGGCGTAGCGCCGGCCGCCGAAGTCGCCGGGTGCGGCCAGCCAGTCGGTGTAGGCCGGCTGCGCGGCTCCTGCCTCCGAGAGGCACCCCGCTGCCGCGGACAGGCCAGCCGCGCCCAGCAGACGGCCGAGAAACCGGCGCCGCGGGACCTCGGGCATACGCCGGGCCATACGGTGCCGACGTGCCGGAGGGACTTGTGTCCGACGCCGCTCCGGGCCGGGCGCACACGACCGTCTCTGCGGCGGTCGCCCCCCGGGAAACGCGGAACCCCTGCGGGTCCGCGGATGTCGGTTGTGCGACCCGTCAGCGGACCCGGCACCCTTACTAACCTCCGGGCACAAGGGATGTCAACGAGAGTCGTGCCGTGGGGAGAGAACACACCTGCCGGTCCCACAGAGCGTGCGGCCGCCCGCGCGTGGTCGTGACCTGCCATCCATGACGGACACAGAGACAGACGTACCCGATCCGACGCTGGAGAGCACGATCGAGGAGACGAGCGCCGTCGTCGAGGACGTCATCGAGAACGTCGAGACGGTCATCGTCGGCCACCACGAGGAGATCGAACACATGGTGACCGCGCTGCTGGGTCGCGGGCACGTCCTCCTGGAGGACGTCCCCGGCGTGGGCAAGACGATGCTCGCGCGCGCAGTCGCGGAGTCCTTCGACGGCTCGTTCAAGCGCGTCCAGTTCACGCCGGACCTGCTGCCCTCGGACGTCACCGGGGTCAACATCTACAACCAGAAGACCCAGGAGTTCGAGTTCCGGCCCGGCCCCATCTTCGCCAACGTCGTGCTGGGCGACGAGATCAACCGGGCGCCGCCCAAGACCCAGAGCGCGTTGCTCGAGGCCATGGAGGAAGAGCAGGTCACTGTCGACGGCGAGACACACACTATCCCCCAGCCCTTCACCGTGATCGCGACCCAGAACACCGTCGAGGGCGACCGCGCCTACGACCTGCCGATGGCCGAGGTCGACCGCTTCCTGAAGAAACTCCACCTCGGCTACCCCGACGCCGACGAGGAGACGGAGATGCTCGCCCGCGTGGTCGGCAACCACCCCATCGAGCGCCTCGAACCGGTCGCCTCGCTCGCCGACCTCCAGCACGCCCGCGACGTGGCCGCCAGCGTCACCGTCGCCGAGCACATCCGGCTGTACGCGACGGAACTGGCGGCCTACACCCGCGAGAACGCCCAGTTGGGGGTCAGCCCCCGCGGGACCATCTCTCTGTTGCGGGCCGCACAGGGCCGTGCGCTGCTCGATGGCCGCGACTACGTCATCCCCGACGACATCCAGACCGAGGCGCGGCCCGTCCTCACGCACCGCATCCGGACGGCTACCGACAGGACGCCGGGCGACGTCCTCGAGGACGCACTCGCGTCCGTCGAGGTCCGGTAAGGATGCGCCCGACAACGCGCGGCTGGGGGGCGCTGGCGGTCGTCGTGGCGGCGGTCGTGCTCGCGTGGGCGTTCGGCGAGCGGTCGCTGAACGCCGTGGCCGCACCGACGCTGGCGGCGCTCGCTGTCGCCGTCGTCTCGGTCTACCGCGCCGACCCGCCGGCCGTCGACTTCGAGGAGCCCCGGGCGGGCTTTCCCGGCGAGGAGCGAACGCTCTCCTTTCGGGTCGAGGGCGACGGCTTCGCGCGGATCCGTCACGCGCTGCCGGCGGGGCTGACCGGCCGCTCCGTCGACGTGACGGCGCCGCTCCCCCGGTCGTTCGAGCAGCCGATCACCCTGGAGGCCCGCGGCGTCTACGAGCTGGGGCCACCCGAAATCCGCCAGCGCGACCCGCTGGGGCTGGTCGAGCGCCGCGTCGCGGCCGAGGCGAGCACCCAGCTCGTCGTCTACCCGCAGGTGTACGCGCTGGCCGACCCCACGCTCGGTGGCGTCCTCGCCGACCCGATGTCGACCGAGCGCCAGGAGTTCGACCGCCTCCGCGAGTACGTCCCCGGGGACCCCCTGCGGAACGTCCACTGGAAGTCCAGTGCCAAGCAGGACGACTTTCTCGTCATGGAGTTCTCGCCGACCGAGCGTAGCGAGACGCTCCGCCTGGCTGCCGCCGCCGAGGCCGGCGGCGCCGACCGCATGGCCGGGGCTGCCGCGACGCTGACCGACGCCGCACTCGACGCCGGTCTGACGGTCGAGCTGTGGGTGCCCGACGGTCACCTCCCGCCCGGTTCGGGCGAGACACACCGCGAGAACGCGATGCGCATGCTCGCCCGGACCGGCCACGGTGACGTCGACGAGGCCGCCCGCGCCGGGGCCGACGTGCTCGTCAGTGGCGGCCCCGACGCGGTGAGCGTGCGGTTGCCCGAGGACCGGCGGCCGTTCGACTCGCTCGTGACCGGCCAGAAGCGACGGACCGATTCGGCCATCGGCCGGGCGGCCGACGCCGACCGGGCCGACGAACGAACGGGACGGAGCCACGAGGTGACGACATGAGCGTGAGACGGGACGAAGCCACGAGCGCATTCGAGCGGGTGCGGGCCCGGGCCGCGTCGTTCGGCTCGGTCCGCCCGACGCGGGTGCTCGCCTTGCTCGCGGGGGTCGGCCTGCTGGGAGCGGTGCTGTCGGTTCTGTACGGCATCGTCCAGGTGGACGGCGATCCGAGGGCACTGTTCCTGCTGGCCGGCGCGTCGGTCCTGGCAGCGACGGCCTTTGCCCGCACCGTCCGGGTCGTGGTCGCGGTCGGCGTGGCGACGGTCTTGCTGTCGGTCGGGATGGTCCTGTACGTCCTCTCGCTGCCACACGACCCCCAGGTCGTGGCGATGCTCGAGAGTAACCTCAAACTGCTGGCCGGCCAGTCGATCCTCGAAATCAAACGCTCGGAGGTCTGGGCGCTGTCGGTCGCGCCCACGCCGCTGTTCGTCACCTGGTATCTGTCGGTCCGTGGCTGGTACAGCACGGCTGCGCTGGTCGGCGGCGGGACGCTGGGGTACTTCGTCCTCACCGGGGACGCGACGCTCGTCCAGACGCTCCTGGGCGTGGTCAGCGTCGCCGCACTGATCGGCTTTGGCGACCTCGACCGGGGCGGCGCGTCGCTGTCGGCCGCGGAACCCGTTGCCGTCGTCCTCGCGGTGATGGTGGTCACGCCGCTTCTCATTTCGGTCACGCCCGCCGGGTCGGCCTCGCCGCTCGCGCTGGGAGGTGGTGGCGGCACGACCGTCGAGGCGAGCATCGTCGAGACCGACTCCGAGGTCGAACTGGTCGGCTCCATCTCGCTGTCGCCCGAGGTGCGATACACAGTCACTGCGTCGGAATCGCAGTACTGGCGGACGTCGAGTTTCGACCGCTACACGGGCGAGGGCTGGGTCCGGACCGGCGAGTCCGTCCCGCTCGACGAACGGCCGCTGTCGTCCCCGCCCGGCGAGACACGCCGCCTCGAGCAGACCTTCGAGGCCGAGGCGCCCATCCAGACGATGCCGGCCGCCTGGCGCCCGGTCGACGTCTCGGGCGGGGCCGCCGACACCGCGCAGGTCACCAGCCTCGGCGGCCTCGAGCCAGCCGAACAGCTCGAGCCCGGCGACAGCTACCGGGTGACCAGCGCCGTCCCGGACGTGACGGCCGAGTCGCTCGCCGCTGCGGGGTCGGACGACCCCGAGGCAATCCGCGAGCAGTTCACGCAACTCCCCGAGAGCGCGCCCGAGCGCGTGGCCGGGCTGACCGCGAACATCACTGCGGACGCGTCGAACCGCTACGAGACTGTCCGGACCATCGAGCAGTACCTCGAGACGAACAAGGAGTACTCGCTGGACGTCGACAGACCCGAGGGGAACGTCGCCGACGCGTTCCTCTTCGAGATGGAGGCGGGCTACTGCACCTACTACGCGACGACGATGGTCACGATGTTGCGCACCCAGGGCATCCCGGCCCGCCTCACAGTGGGCTACGTCCCCGGCGAGCAGGTCGACGACAATCGGTACGTCGTCCGTGGCTTCGACTCCCACGCCTGGGTCGAGGTCTACTTCCCGGGGCAGGGCTGGGTGCCGTTCGACCCCACGCCGGCCGCGCCGCGCGAGCAGGCCGAGCGGTCGCGTCTCGACGAGGCCAGGGCCCAAAACGAGACCAACGTCGACACCAACGAGACCGCGATCCAGCCGAACCCGGGGGAAACACCACTCCCGGAGGGTGATCCCGCCGCGTCCGCGGAGTCCACGGCGACGCCGGCCCAGCCAGCCAACATCAGCGGCGTCGCCGGGGGGGACGTGGGGGCGATCCAGGGCCGACCCGGCGAGTTCGAGGACCAGGAGGGCGGCTCGTCGCCGTTACCGTCGCGCGAACGGCTCGCGCTCGGCGCCGTCGTGCTCGCCGGCGCGGTTGCCGGCCTCCGCCGGAGCGGCCTCGCCGACCGCGCCTACCGCTCGGTCTGGCTCCGGCACGTCCGGCGCTCGGACCCCCTGACCGACATCGAGGCGGCCTTCGACCGCCTGCTGTACCTGCTCGAGCGGCGCCACCGCCCCCGCCGCGAGGGCGAGACCGTCCGGCAGTACCTCGCGGACATCGGGGCCGACCCGCGGGCACGCCGGCTGGCCGAACTCCGCGAGCGGGCCTACTACGGTGGCGTCGCCACCCGGGAGATGGCCGACGAGGCTGTCAGCCTCCTCGAGGAACTGCGCGAGGCGTAACCGTAACCGACACGCGTATTGGCGCGACAGCGAACACCCAGGTATGACCGACGCGCTCGACGCCGATCTGTGCCGGCGGACCTGGCAGCTGTTACAGCCCGGCGACATCTCGCTGGACGGCCTCGTCGTCCACACCGACTACGGCGGCGACGAGGAGACGCTGATGCACCAGGCGACCCTCGAGGTCGGCGACCTGATCGCCGAGCACGCCGGCTACGATCCCGGGGACACGTACGTCTATTCGGGCAACGACGACCCCGACTTCGCCTCCAATCAGCACCAAGGGCTCACCCTCGACGGCGACGAGTTCGTCTGGGAGTGCCAGCAACTCCTCCGGGAGGGCGCCTTCGACGTGGTCTTCTACTTCGAGGCTGGCGCCGACACCCGGGCGCTCCTTTCGGCCGTCCGCGAGCAGGGCTACGAGGCGACGGCCGTCCGGGGGGACGCCGCCGAACCCGGAACCGCCGTTCTGGAGTAGGGCCGGGTCACGCGGTCGAGCCGACCGGGCGCAGCAGGAACGTGCTCGCGCCGGCGACGACCGCCAGGACGGCACCGCCCAGGAAGGTGGCGTTCCAGCCGACCGCCGCCACGAGGAGGCTGGCGACGACGCCCGCGCCGATCCCGCCCCAGAGTTTCCCCGAGTACAGCAACGCGTAGTTCGTCGAGGAGTGCGGCCTGCCGTAGTACTCCCCGACCAGTGGCGGGAACACGGAGAACATCGGGCTCCGGAAGAAGATGGCGGTGGCGATCAGGACCACGAACGCGACCTCGAGGCCGACCTGGCCGGCAGCGACGGCGAGCGCCAGCGCGACGCCGAAACAGACCAGCGAGGCGCCGACCGTCCGTGCCCGTCCCAGGCGGTCCGAGAGTGCGCCGCCGGCGACGATGCCCGCCGCGTCCCCGAGGGCGATGAGGGTCGCACTCCCCGTCGCGACCGCCGCCGAGAGCCCGAGGTGCTGGGCGAACGAGACCGCCTTCCCGATGACCATGAGGCTGACGACGTTCCCGACCGAGAACACCCCGTACAGGAGCCAGAACTGCCAGGTCCGGACCGTCTCCCGCGGGGTGTAGGCTCGCTCGGCGGTTCCGGCCCTCCCGCTCCCGGCTGGCCGGTCCCGGTCGCCGGGTTCGGGGTCGACGTCGACGGGGTCGCCGGTCCCGGGCGCTCCCGACTGGTCGCTGGACGGAGCGCCGTCGCCGGCCGTCTCCTCGCGGTTCGGGTCGCGCAACACCGGGACCGTCACGAGGACGGCCACGCCGGAGGCGGCGGCGAGGGCGAACACCGTGGCCTCGAAGTCGGTCCGGACGCCCCCGCGGACGGCGGGGATGACGAGAAAGCTCCCGGCGCTGTAGGCCATCGAGATGACGCCGGTCGCGAGACCGCGGCGCCGTTCGAGCCACTTCACGGGAGTGTTGATTGCGACCGTGTAGATTCCGCCGGCGCCGACGCCCGCGAGGCCGGCCCCGAGGGCCGCCAGGGGGAGTGATGCGGCCACGGCGGTCAGCCAGAACCCGGCGGCGAGCGTGAGGCCCCCCGCGAGCAGCGGCCCGCGCGGGCCGTGGCGGTCCCGGACCCAGCCGAGGGGGAACTGGGAGGCGGTCTGGCAGACGATGAAGACGGTAAATAGCGTCCCGACGCCGGCCTCGCCGGCACCGACGCGCGTGCCCAGCGGCTCCCGGATCGACGACCAGAGGAACTGGTAAAAGCCCGCGACCGCCATCGCGAGGGCGCCGGCGACGACGAGCCACCACACCGAGAACGGCAACCGGTCCCGCGGGTCGCGCATTGCCGGCCCTCCACGGACTGCGGGCTTAAGCGTGCGGGTACGGTGGTCAACCGCTCACCGATGCGACGGGAATTTCAACGTGGCGGGCCGAGACGGGACAGCGATGATTCCGCTGCTCCACGATTTCGCCGGCGAACGGGTGCTCGTGTTCGGCGGCGGACCCGTCGGTGCCCGGAAGGCCCGCCGCTTTGCCCGCGAGGCACGCGTCGTCGTCGTCAGCCCTGCTTTCGCGGACGCGGACTTCGGGGCGGGCACGCTGGTTCGGGCCGCCCCCGCCCCCGACGACGTGGGGGGCTGGCTCGACCGCGTCGGCCCTGCCCTCGTCGTGGCGGCGACGGACGATCCGGCGGTGAACGCGGCGATAGAGGCGACCGCTACCGAGCGGGACGTGCTGGTCAACCGCGCCGACGAGTCGGGCACCCGCCGGCCCGGCAGCGTCGTCGTCCCGGCGACGGTTCGGGACGACCCCGTGGTGGTCGCCGTCGCCACCGGCGGGCGGAGTCCGGCACTCAGCCGACATCTCCGGGAGCGCCTCGAACCCGTCGTCGAGAACGCCGGCGCGATGGCGGCGCTCACCGGCGACCTCCGCGATGATCTCCGCGAGTGGCCCGCCGACCAGCGCCGCGCGGCAGTGCGGGCGGTCGTCCGGAGCGAGGCCGTCTGGGAGGCCCTGGACGCGCCCGACGCGGACGCCCAGGCGGTGGCGGCCGAGGTGGTCGCGGACGTGACGGGCGAGTCGCTCCGGTGACCCACAGGCTTTTGCACTGTCTGTGGCAAAGGGCTCTCAACGCACAATGGCTCGCCGTGGCACGTACGCTTCGCAGGCAGTCAAGGAATACTGGCAGTACGTCTGGGACCGCGAGGACGCCTACGAACTCGCCGACGCCGAGAACCCGACCTACGTGCTCGGGATGTTCCCCTACACCTCCGGAACGTTGCACATGGGGCACGTCCGCAACTACGCCATCACGGACGCCTACGCCCGCTACCGGCGGATGTGTGGCGACGACGTACTCCACCCGATGGGCTGGGACGCCTTCGGCCTGCCCGCCGAGAACGCCGCCTACGAGCGCTACACCGACCCCGAGTCCTGGACCGAGGCCTGCATCGCCCAGATGCGCGAGGACATGGCCGACATGGGCTTTGGCTACGACTGGTCCCGCGAGATCACGACCTGCCGGCCCGACTACTACCGGTGGAACCAGTGGTTCTTCCGGGAGTTCCACGAGGCCGGCCTCGTCGAGTACAAGGCCGCCGAGGTGAACTGGTGTCCGGACTGCGAGACCGTCCTCGCGGACGCCCAGGTCCAGGAACCCGACCCCGGGACCGGCGACGGAGACGGGATCGGGGAGGCGCCAGCGGCCGACACGGACGCCGGCCCGGACACCGACGCGGGCGTGGACGCAGACGTGGGGCCGGACGCACACGACCACGCCGGCGTCTGCTGGCGCTGCGAGACGCCCGTCGGACGGCGCGAACTCGACCAGTGGTTCTTCACGATCACGGACTACGCCGAGGAGTTGCTCGCGGGCCTCGACGACCTCGACGGGTGGCCCGACAGCGTCAGGGAGATCCAGCGCAACTGGATCGGCAGGCGCGAGGGCGCCCGCGTGACCTTCGAGGTCGAGGGCCACGGCGACGTGGACGTGTTCACCACCCGCCTGGACACGATCTGTGGCGCGACCTACCTGGCGGTTTCACCCGGGCACGACCTCGCGGCCGCCCTCGCGGCGAAGGACGAGTCGGTCGCACGCTACGTCGACGCGGCGCGGGCGAGCGCCCACGGCGGGATGTCTGGCGTCGAGACCGACGCGACAGCGGTCAACCCCGTGACAGGGGAGGAGTTGCCCGTCTACGTCGCCGCGTACGTCCTCGAGGACGTCGGCACGGGCGCTGTCATGGGCGTCCCGGCCCACAACGAGCGCGACCACTCTTTCGCGATGGAACAGGACCTCCCCCTCCGGCAGGTGGTCGAACCGGTCGACGGCTCCGCGGACGGCCTCCCCGGCGAGCCCTACACCGACGCGGGGATGCTCGTCGACAGCGGCGACTACGACGGCCTGGCCTCATCGGCCGCCCGCGAACGGCTACTCTCGGACCTCGCGGCGGCCGAACCGGACGTCACCTACCGCCTGCGGGACTGGCTCATCTCCCGCCAGCGCTACTGGGGGACGCCCATCCCCGTCGTCCACTGCGAGGAGTGTGGGCCCGTCCTCGTCCCCGAGGCGGACCTGCCCGTGGAACTGCCCGAGTTCGTCCAGACCACGGGCAACCCACTGGAGGACATCGACTCGTTCGTCGAGACCGAGTGTCCGGAGTGTGGCCGCCCCGCCGAACGGGAGACGGACACGATGGACACGTTCGTCGACTCCTCGTGGTACTTCCTGCGGTACCTCTCGCCGGACCTCGATACCGCGCCCTTCGACCAGGAGGTCGCCGGGGAGTGGCTCCCGGTCGACGTCTACGTCGGCGGCGAGGAACACGCCGTGCTCCACCTGCTGTACATCCGGTTTTTCACCCGGGCGCTGGCTGACCTGGGCCTGGTGGACGTCCAGGAGCCCGTCGAGCGGCTGGTCAACCAGGGAACGGTCCTCTACGACGGGACGAAGATGTCCAAATCCAAGGGCAACGTGGTCAACCCTCACGAGTACGGCGCCGAGACGACGCGCCTGTTCGTCCTCTCGGCGGCCCACCCCGAGCGGGACTTCGAGTGGACGGCCCGCGCGGTCAGCAGTTCCTACGACCTCCAGCAGACGCTGCACGGCCTCGTCGAGTCGTTCGTCGAGCGCGCCGGGGTCCGGGAGGAGCGCGAACCACACGACGAGTACGTCGCCCGCGAGATCGACCGGACCATCGCCGCGGCGACCGCCGACTACGAGCGCTTCCGGTTCCACCAGGCCGTCACCGAGATCCGCCAGCTCGCGGCGCTTCTGGGCCAGTACCGCGACTACGACACGCCCCACGAGGCGGTCTACAGGCGCGGGCTGGGCACCCTGACGCGGCTGGTGGCGCCGCTGACCCCCTACCTGGGCGAGGAGATGTGGAACCTGCTCCGCGGCGAGGGACTCGTCGCCCACGCCGACTGGCCCACCCCCGAGCGCGACGTGGCCGACTACGATGTCGAACGCCGGCTGGTCCGGACCCTCCGGGAGGACGTCCGGGACATCTTCGACGTGGCGAACATCGAAAACGCCGACGAGATCGAGATCACGGTCGCCCCCGACTGGATGTACCGCGCCCACGAGGTCGCCCGCTCGGCCGACGAGGGTGACGCCCTCGTGGGGCAGATACTCGAGGACGACGCGGTCCCCGCCGGCGAGGACGCACAGGCCTACGCCGAGGAGCTGCTGGAACGCCGCCAGGAACTCGAGCGAATGCTCGACGCCGACGCCGAGTACGGACTGCTCGACCGCGCGGCGTGGCTGCTGTCCGACGAGTTCGACGCCGCGGTGACCGTCCGGCGTGCCGACGGGGATGACGGTGCCGAGAAGGCCCGGCCCGGCAAGCCCGCCGTCCACATCCGGTGACCCGCGCGACGCACCCGGCCGCCGGGCTTTTTATTCCAGTCCCCCGTAGGGGCGGTGACATGACCGACACCGAAGAGACCGAACCACCGGACGTCGGCGAACTGGTACCGCCCGACCGGACGCTGATGGGTCCCGGCCCGACGGACGTCCACGACCGCGTGCGGCGTGCGGCGGCGGCCCCGCTCGTGGGTTATCTCGACGACTACTACGTCTCGGTGATGGACGACCTACAGGAACTGTTGCGGTACGCCTTCCGGACCACGAACGAACACACCTTCGTCGTCAGCGGGACCGGCTCGGCGGCGATGGAGACGGCGCTTGCGAACCTGCTCGAACCCGGCGAGACCGTCCTCGTCCCCGGAAACGGCTACTTCGGCCAGCGGATGGGACACGTCGCCGCGCGGGCCGGCGCCGAGGTGGTTACCGTCGAGGCTCCCTGGGGTCAGCCCCTGGATCCGGCGGACGTCGAGGCGGCATTCGAGCGCCACCAGCCGACCGTCTTCGGGTTCGTCCACGGCGAGACCAGCACGGGCGTCCGCCAGCCCGACGTGCCCGCGCTGACCGACATCGCCCACGCCCACGACGCCTACGTCGTCGCGGATACGGTGCCGGTGCTGGGCGGCCTGCCGTTCCGCACCGACGAGTGGGACCTCGACGTCGTCTACACGGGCTCCCAGAAGTGTCTCTCGGCACCGCCGGGGGTCGCGCCGATCACCTTCAACGAGCGCGCCGTGGAGAAGGTCCACGCCCGCGAGACGCCGGTCCGGTCGTGGTACCTGGACCTGGCTGGCGTCTGGGAGTACTGGGGCGAGGAGCGCAACTACCACCACACCGGCCCCATCTCGACGAACTACGCGCTCCGGGAGGCCTGCCGGCTGATCGCCGAGGAGGGCATCGAGGCCGTCTGGGAACGGCACCGCCGCGTGGGCGGCGCCATCAAGGCCGGCGCCGAGGCGATGGGCGTGCCCCTCCACGTCGACGACGACCACTGGCTGCCGACGCTCAACCCCGTCACGGTCCCCGACGGCGTCGACGACGACCGCGTCATCGAGCGAGTGATGGACGAACACGGCATCGAGATAGTCGGCGGCCTCGGCGCGCTGGCCGGGGACATCTTCCGGGTGGGCTGTATGGGCCACTCCGCGCGGCCGGGCAACGCACTCGAGGTCATCTCTGCGCTGGGAACCGTCCTCGCCGAGGAGGGCGCCGACGTGGACCCCGACGCCGGCGTGACCGCCGTCCGGCGAGCGCTCGCGGAGTGACTCCGCCGACCGTACCGTGACCGACCACACGGCCCGGGCGGGGCTGGCCGCCCACGACGGCGATGACGCGCCGGCCGAGGCGGACGATGTCGGTGCCTACTACACCGACCCGCAGGTCGCCCGGTTCCTGGCTCGCCGCGGGCTGTGGGAGGCACTCCGGACGCACCTCGAACGCGACGTCGAACGCGGCCGGGCACCGGACGGACTGGCCCGCCACGGCCTGCCCCGTCCACGGCGCGAGGGAAGCGACGGGGACAGCCAGTGGGGATTCGCCGCTCTCGCCGACCGCTACGCGGACGAGCCGGCTGTCCTCGCACACGTCGACGGGGTGCTCCGGAATCTGACGGTCTGTGATCCAGCCGCGGGGGACGGGGCGCTCCTGCTGGCGGCCGCGGAGACGCTGTGCGAGTGGCGCTCCCGGTGTGGCGACCACGACCCGGGGACACTCCGGCGCGGAATCCTGTCCGCGAACCTCTTCGGCGTCGACTGCCGCGCGGCGGCGGCCGAGGCGTGCAGGCGCCGCCTCCGGGCGTGGGCGCTCGACGCTGCGCCGGACGAGTCACCCGAGCCCGACGCACGACCACCCGTGCCCGACCCTGCCGTCCGGACCGGAAACAGTCTCCTGGGCATCGTCGACCGCGAATTGCTCGCCGAGACACGGCGGGACCTCGAGGCGACGGCCCCGGACGCCGTCGACACGCGCCGGGACGAACTCCGGCCGCGTCTCGACGCGGCCTACGCCGCCCGCCAGCGCGCCCGCGACGACGGCCCGCGGATGGCCGACCACGTCGCCGACGCAGACGCGGCGTGGTCGAGTCTGCTGGCGGCTCCCGGGCCGGCGGTGCTCCGCGTCACCGTCCCCGAGGGGCTTCCCGACGACCTCGCGGCGGCTCTGGACGAGCAGGGATTCAGGACCTACACGTACACGGCACGCTTCGAGGACCCCGCACTCGATACCTCGACTACCGACGACCTGTCGCTCGACAAACACGGCCTCGAACGGTTGTTCGAACGCCTCCGGGGGGGTCCCGACGACTGGGCGGTCGTGGTCGAACGCGCGTACGTCGGGAGAGACTTCGCGCCGGACGCGCTCGACGCTCTCCACTGGCCGCTCGCGTTCCCGTCGGCCTTCCGCGAGGGCGGGTTCGACCTCGTGCTCGGGAACCCGCCGTACGGTGCGTCCCTCGCTCCCGAAGCGGAGCCGCTGGTGACCGACGAGGCGAACTACGAGTGCCAGCGCGCTGTCGATTCCTGCGAGTGGTTCTACGAGCGCGCTCTCGCCCTCGCCCGCGACGGCGGCGTTGTCTCCTTCGTGGTCACGAAGGCCCTCGCCTTCTACGCGTCCTGGTCGGACATCCGCGGGACACTGCTCGACGAGACTGCGATCAGGCACGTCTTCGACGTCGGACTGGGCGTCGCGGACGTCGACCTCGAGACGGTCGCTCTGGTTCACACGCTCGACGGCGCCGGGCAGGAACACGGCGAGAGTGAGGAGACCGTCGCAGCGGTCTACCACAGCGAAAACCGCCAGCGCAGGGACGCGAACCGCCCCGTCTACCGCGGCAGCGTCGACCAGCGCGTCATGCGCGACGCCGGCACCATAGTCTTCAGCCCCCTCGACGACGACCAGCGCGCGGCGCTGGACCGGATTCGCGGCTGCGACCGGCGCCTGGGGGACGTGATGTCGACGGTGGAGACGACCCGGCAACTGTACGTGCCCGACAGCGAGAAGCGAACCCTCGGCCCCGGCGACGACGCCTACGTCGAGAGCAATCCCTGGGTGCAACCGTTCCACCTGACGGACGTCTGGCACTGCGACCTCGACGCGTACCGCGAGTCGGTCCGGACCTACGCCGTCCCGCGGGTCATGCTGAAGGTGCTGCGGGGGTCGCGGCTGCGCGCGTGGCTCGACCCGCACGGCGAACTCGTCGGGACCGAGA
>JAHENO010000120.1 GCA_018609945.1 Haloarculaceae archaeon
CTGTCGACGAACACCCGCACCGTCTCTCCCTCGTGGTCGAACGCGAGCGTGTCCGAGGTGTCCGTCTCGAGCAACTCGGCAGTGGGCCCTTCGAGGGCGTCGCCGAGCCAGTCGGGCCAGTTCGGCGCGTCCAGCGAGAGCGCGCCGTCCGCGGGGTGGGCGTACGCTCTGTCGCCCTGTTTGGCGTCGGTACTCCCGCCCTCCAGCACGGTCAGCACCGCGACGTCCCGGCCGCTCTCGTAGGCGTCGACGACGGGCCGGTAGCTCGCGTCGAGCGGTTCGAGCAGGATGTCGATGACGCCGTTGCAGCCGACGCCGAGCCCCCAGACGTCGTCGTCGCCGGTGAGGTCGAACGTTTCGAGTCGGGGCCGGCCGTCCGCGATGACGTCCTCCGCGAGCGCGAGCACCTCGTCTTCCAGGCAGCCGGCGGTGATCGACCCGACGCCGTCGCCCTCGTCCGCGATGACCATCTTCGCGCCGGGGCGCCGGTAGGCGTTGCCCTCCACGTCGACGACAGTCGCGAGGACCGCCCGCCGTTCGTCGATGGCGTCGCCGATGGCGTCCATCACTTCGGTCTCGGGAACGCTCCAGTCGCCTGCCGTCATCTGCTCCACCTCGGCTGCGTGCCGCGGTCGGTCCGGTCGTCTGTCGTGGGTACCACTGCGTGTGTGTGTTCGGTCATGGTTGGTCGCCTCGAATGCGGCGCGGGTCGTGTTCGTAGCCGATCCGGCCCCCGCTGCCGTGTCGCGAGAGTTGTCGTGCCAGTTCCTCGATGTCCTCGGGACCGGCGAAGGCAAACAGGCCGTCGACCGACGGCAGCGCGGCAGCCATCCCGTCGGCGACCGGTTCGTAGTCCGGCGCCGTCGCCAGCGGGTTCAGCCACAGCACCGTCTCCGCGGTCCGGGTGAGCCAGGCCATGCCGGTTTCGAGCGTGGACACGTCACCCATCTCTAGGCCGTCGCTCAGGATAAGTACTGCTGTCCGCCTGTCGACCGCGCCGGCGTGGCGCTCGCGGATCTGCGCCACGGCGTGACCGATCCGCGTGCCACCGCCCCAGGCCGTCTCGGCGTTCCGCAGCGCGTCGACGGCGTCCCGGGTCGTCCCCCCGTCGAAGGCCTCGGTCACCTCCCTGACGTCGTCGTCGAACAGGAAGATCCGGCAGTTGCGCGCGGCCGCCGCGAGCGCACGGAGCCACCGCAGGAGAAACGACCTGTCGATGACATCCAGCACCGACCGGCTCACGTCCGCCAGGACGAGAATCCGGCTGGCCGACTCGCGCCGTTGCATCTCGGGAACCGAGACGATGGCTCCGCCCGCCGAGACGCTCCGGCGCAACGACCGCCTGACGTCGGCCTTCTCGCCGGCCGCCGCCGGTGTCCACCGGCGCCCCCGCTCGCTCCCCAGCGCCCGCGTCAGTTCCCCGACTGCCCGGAGCATCGCCTCGTCCTCCGGGCCGGGTCCCAGCGTGACGGTGACCCGTTCGGGCCGCCCCGACGGGCTGTAGGTCGCCGTCGCGACCGTCTCGTCCTCGCCTCCCTCGGCCTCGCCGGGCGCGACGCCGCCGGTCCAGTCGTCGGGGTCGACCGCGGCGGGCCCGCCACTGTCGTCGGCACTCGCGTCGTACTCCGGGTCGGTGTCGGCCTCGAGTCCCTCCTCGGCACCGATGGGTGCGAGGTGGCCGTCGGGGCGTTTCTCGTCGTCCTCGACGAGGCCGGATTCGCCCTGCGGGTCGGGCGAGAGGCGCGCGGAGACGCGCCGCCAGAACTCCCCGAACATCCGGTCGAAGCGGTCGACGTCCCCGGGGCTGCGGACCAGGACCGACCGGAGGGCGGCCCGGGCGCGGTCCTCGTCGTCGAACCCGACCGCGACGAGCGCGCGGGCGGCGACGACCCCCGCGTTGGCCGGGACGTCCACGCCGGCTCGCCTGAGCGCCCGGACGAACGTGACCAGGTCGCGGCGCACGTCGTCCCGAATCGTCGTCACGTCCGGCACCCCGTCGTCGTCCGCGTACACGGCCTTCACCCCGACTCCGCGCGGGCCTGTGGGGGGTTCTCGCGGGCGGTCCGTGCGGACTCGACGAGCGCTTCGAGCAGGTCCTCGTCGACCCGTTTCACGTCTTCGACTTCCTTCAGCAGGCACCCGATGGTGTGCTCGATCTCCTCGGCAGTCAGGGGCTCGTCGCCGTCCTCGGCCCGCAACTCGGCGACCGCCTGTGCCCAGTCGAGCGTCTCCGCGACGCCCGGGTGTTTGCGGAACGGTTCGTCGCGCAACCGCTGGGTCACGGCACAGAGTTGCGTGGCCAGCGCCCCGTCGAGTTCCGGGACTTTCCGGGCGACGATGTCGCGTTCCTTCTCGAAACTTGGCGGTTCGACGTGGAGATACAGACACCGCCGCTTGAGCGCGTCGCTCAGTCCGCGCGTGCGGTTCGAGGTGATGACCACCACCGGGGGCTCCTCCGCGGCGACGGTCCCGAGTTCAGGGATCGACACCTGAAAGTCGGAGAGGACCTCCAGCAAGAGGGCCTCGAACTCCTCGTCGGCGCGGTCGATCTCGTCGATCAGCAACACGGGAGGCCGACCGTCCGCGTCGGCCAGCGCCCGAACGAGGGGCCGTTCCAGGAGGTACTCCTCGGTGAAGACTGACTCGTCGGTCTCCGCGACACCGCGCTCTTCGGCCTGCACCGCGAGCAACTGCTTGGTGTAGTTCCACTCGTAGAGGGCGTTCTCGGCGGTCAACCCCTCGTAACACTGGAGCCTGACGAGGTCGGTCTCGAACCCCTCGGCCAGCACCTTCGCCAGCTCCGTCTTCCCGGCGCCGGGTTCGCCCTCGACGAGCAACGGCCGCCCCAGGCGCAACGCCAGCAGCACCGTCGTCACGATGTCGTCTTCGGCGACGTAGTCCGTCGCGTCGAAGGCCTCCCGGAGATCGGCCTCGGTCGCGTCGGCGAAGGGATTCTCGCTCACGTCTCCCTCTCTCGGGCGCATCAGCAATAATTCCGCGGTTTGTGTTCTGTGCCCGGCACGGACTCCCAGCGCCGGCCCCGCTGGACAAGGGCCTTCAAGGGCGGAGTGCTAGACGGACACAGATGCCCCGGATTACCGGCTACGAACTGTACGAGGTCC
>JAHENO010000121.1 GCA_018609945.1 Haloarculaceae archaeon
CGATTGGGAGACGTTCACACCCTCACTCGCCGGTTCGAGGATCACGATGCTGGGAACGAACCCCCGGCTGGTCCCGTTGTAGGTCACCACCTGACTGCCGCCGCGTTCGATGACAGTCGGGTCCCCCGAGGGCGCGGTCGAACTGATGACCTGAAGCTCGTTCGTTCCCGATGAAATGACCATGCTGGCCGTCGCTGGGCCGGTAATCAGGAGGATAATCACCAGCAGTAAGACCGCCGGATCGAGGACGTTTTCGCGCGACCGCGACCGCTCGCGACCCCCACGGCTCCGACCCGTAAGGAGATCGCCAACGAAACTGAGTGCCAGCACGAACAGACCGATGCCGATCATCAGCGACCCGACGCCGCCCCGGGTCAGCGCCGCCACTCCGGGAATGGCCGAGAGAATACCCGCGACCGCACCAAACACACCCTGTAACGCCGTGACAGCAGTGCCGAGATTGGGGATGACCACGACACTCCCGTCGAACTGGAGCGCGACGGCGACGATATCTGACTCCCTGACGGGCGGTTCACCCCCGTCCTGATCGGTGAACGGGTTGGCGTCACCGCGGGTGATGTATCCCCGACTCGTCTCGCGGACCACGCGGTGAGTCGTCAATCCCCCGCCCTGTATCTCCTCGGCATTGAACGTCACCACATCGCCCTCCTCGATGTCGCCAGCGAGGAATGGGGGGATCGCCACGAATCCGTCCCCGGATTCCAGCGTCGGTGACATGCTGCCGCTCACGACGAACCCGAGTCCGATCGGCTGACCCAGTAGCTGGCCAAACAGCATGATCACGATGAGGCCGACCATGCCAACCGTCAGCGCAGTGCCAGCGTACGATCTCAGTCCCATCTGTCGGTTGCCTCGCTGTCGTCTTTATAAGAAGGACCCGCACGGAGTTAAACTGCCCGGGCGAGCGGTCGGAGAGTTCCCCGAAATAGGCTGTGGGGTACTGTGGGACAGTGTGCCGCCGAGGCCGGGGCCTACAGATTCGAGAACAGGTCCGCGGTGGAAGCACTGTCCATCGCCGACTGTGCGGCCTGGCGGGCCTCGTCGAGTTCCGCGACGAGCGCCTGGTACTCCTCGTTGTCGGCCAGTTCGTCGCGGGTCTTGTTCGACTCGAGGGCAGCCTTCTTCGAGGCCAGTTCGTAGTAGCGCTGGACGGCGTTCTCGTACCCGGACAACGAGAGCAGGTTCGCGACGAACTCGAGGAGCTCGTCCTTCATGATCGGCTTGACGATGTAGTCGTCGAACCCCATCTCGATTATGTCGAAGTCGGGGTCGACGGCCGTCACCATCCCGATAGGCCCCTCGTAGCCGTGGTCCCGGAGCGCTTCGAGTACCTCGTCACCCGAATACTTCGGCATCCGGCGGTCGAGCAGGACGGCGTCGACATCGTCGCTGAACTGCCGGAGTGCCTCCTCGCCGTCGTAGGCCGTCCGCACCTCGTAGTTCGCAGAGAGCCACATGGTGTAGACGTCCGCGAGGTCCTTCTCGTCTTCTGCGATGAGAACTGACTCAGACATCGTCACTCCCCGTCGCCGCGCTGGACCGTGACCTTCTGGAGGGCTGCCCGGATGTGGTGGTTCTTTTCAGAGGAGTCCGCAGCCTCCAGGGCTGCCTGGAGGTCCGCGTCGAAATCCGCCAGCCACGAGGAACCGTCGGTCATGTACGGGAATATTTGTCGACCAGCTACAAAAAGGCACCCGTACACGCCTCGTTGGCAGCGTCGTAATAATTTAAGTCGGCGGACATTCGGGGCGGCTGAATGCTCGGCTTGAACAACTGAAAGCCACACGTGAGACCGGTCAAGCTGGCCAATACAAAGTACCCCCCAGACTGTATATGTGGGTACAGCATGGGACTTCCACGTCGCAACGCAGTGATTGGCCTCGGTGGATCAGTCGTCGGCGGGGGCGCGCTCGTCGGAACGGGCGCGTTCACCACGGTGCAAGCAGAGCGGACCGGCGACGTGGAGAGGATCGGCGACGCCAGCGCATCACGTGCACTCGCCCCCTCGACCGCCGACAGTGGAGCAGTACATTCAAGACACAGGCAGTGCGACTGTCACGAGGACACACACAGCGTCGGTTCGAACACTCACGGGGAGGAAATGACATGAGAGACAACGACAACGAGACGGAATCGACAGTCTCCCGGGACGGCATCACGGTGTACCAGACGTATCAGGAAGAGCGATTCGGCGTTCCGACGGTGGTTCTGAAGCTCGTCTCCGAGCGCGAGGAACCCGCCGACGTGGAGGTCGCGGTCGGTCTCCCGCCGGACCTGCACATCACGGAGGTGGGCTTTCACCCGGACTACGGGCGCGAGGACTGGTCGGTCGAGAGCCAGCGCATAGCGTTTTCGGCCACGATCGGCCCCGAGGAGGACGTGACGACGATGTACGCCGTCGAGTCGCTGGCCGACAGCCAGCTCGACTCGCTGCTGGACAACCTGACCATCGAACGGGTCGCCGGAGAGACAGGAGAGGGCGAATCCGCCGCCGATGCCGAGTTCGGCCCGCACCCGGCACGCCAGTCCGTGCCCACGACCGGCGAGACATCGGCCGAGAGCGTGGCCGCCGATGACCTGGCAGAGGTAGAAACCTACCCTGCGGGGGAGAACGACGAGGCGGCGACCGCGGAATCGGCTTACGCGTCCGACGAGGACGGAGACGACGGGGCCGACGACGCACTCGAAGCCCTCGGACTGGCGGAGACCGACGATGTCGAAGGGGTCGAAGCGGGTGACGACGACGTGGCCCAGAATATCCCCAGCGAGGTGCAACAGGACGCGGACACGGGCGACACCGACGAATCGGCACCGGACGAAGATGTCGAGACGGCCGCCGACGAGACGACCGACGCGGACGTGGACGAAGACGCGGACGCCGAGAGCACGGACGACGCCGGGGAGACGGCAGACGAAGCCGAAGAGGAGAAAGCCGACGAGGATGAGGACGACGCCGCCGACGCAGGAGCGGACGCGGACGCGGAAGAAGAGGAGAAAGCCGAGGGGGAGACGGACACGGACGCGGACGTGCCGGATGCGGCGGAGAGAGCGGTGTTGTCGGAGTACGCGACGGCAGAACTCGTCGCCGAACTAGACCAGCGCGTCGATGCGGACGGATTCACCGACGAGGACCGCGAGCGCCTGTACGAACTCCTGCTGGACGATTCCGACGGTGCGACGGTCAGCGACGAGTTACGCGTCGCACACCTCCAGAAGCGGGTGAGCGACATGGAGGCGAGCGTGGAACCCCTCGATGCCTTCCGCGACAGGCACGGTGCGCCCGCCGATGCGTTCGCGGAACTCGCCGAGGAGATGTCCGCGCTCGGCGAGCGCGTCGATTCCGTCGAGGACGACGTGTCGGCGGTCACCGACCGGGTCGACGAGGCAGAACCGCGGCTCGACGACGTCGAGGACGACGTGTCGGCAGTGACCGACCGGGTCGACGAGGTCGAACCGCGCGTCGATTCCGTCGAGGACGACGTGTCGGCGGTCACCGACCGGGTCGACGAAGCAGAACCGCGGCTCGACGACGTCGAGGACGATGTCGACTCGCTCGCAGAGGAACAGGCGGAACTCGAATCGGAGGTATCGTCGCTGACGGAGTGGCGCGAACGGGTCAAGAGCACGTTGAGTGCCCTGGGCGACGTATGAATGCGCTCCCGTTCACGACCCCGGAGTCACCAGCGTGAGTATGGACGCAATCGACGTCGACGTGGACCTGCTCGCTGAATCGACACAGGACCTCGTCAGGTACCGGCTCGCGAACGCGCACGGCGAGGCTGTCGCGGTCCGGATCAAACAGCCCATCCTGTCGGGCGTCTCACAGTCCCAGGTCGCCATCGACGCCGAGTACGAGACCGGGCCGTGGCGGACCGAGGGGGACTCGCTGGTGTTCATCCGGAAACTCGAGGCGGGGGAGGCCGTCGAGACGGGCTACACCCTCGGCGGCGTCGACACGTCGACGATCCTGGAGCTGCTGCGGGAGGTGACTATCGAGGTTCGGAACCTGGAGGGCGTCGAACTCGGATATCTCGAAGGGAGCGAACTGCGCGTGGGCGGGCGGAAATCCGGCACTGACGGCCAGTCGGACCAGCCCGGCAGGACCGACCTCCCGGCGTCAGTCTCGGACTACGTGCTGCAAGACGTCGGTGAGGTCGACTCGGCGGAGTTCGAGTGGACCCCCGTAGACGAGGAGCCGTCCGGGGGGCTGCTCGGCCGCCTTTTCTCGTTCCTCTAGAAGAGCACGCCCGGATTCATGATCCCGGCCGGGTCGAACGCGTCCTTGACGGCGCGGAGCGACTCCCGGAAATCGGCGGTTTCGCGCGCGTAGTGCTCCTGGTGGACCCGTCCGACGGCGTGGTGGTGGGTGATGGTCGCGCCGTGGTCGTCGATGATATCCGACGCGGTTTCCTTTATCTGGCGCCACTGTTCGAGTTCGCGCCCGCGCTCGGCCGGCGCGACGAACGTGTAGTAGGGCGCCGGCCCGTCGGGATAGACGTGCGTGAACCGACACGAGAGGTGGCCCATCCCGCAGGCGTCGTCCATCGCGTCGGTCACGCCCTCGTAGATGTCGGCGTGGAACGCCTCGAACTCCGACCAGGGGATCGCGGTCTCGAAGGTGTCGAAGATGACGCCCAGTCTGACGAAAGCGTCCCAGAGGTACGGCGCCTCGATGAAGGCGGTCCGCCAGCGGTCCTCGGGCCCGGGTTTGTCGCGTTCGCGGTCGCCGTGGATGGGGCCGCGCGGGCACTCGCCGCCGTAGTCCCCGCAGATCGACAGCGCCTCCGCGAGGTTCTCCCGGGTCGACCCCGACTCCCGCAGCGACTCGAACCCGAGAAAGAGGAGGTGGTCGTCGCCCTCGGCCACCTCGAAGATCGCAGCCTCGTTGGAATCGAGCAGGCGACAGTTCGCGGGCGAGAGCCGGGCCTGGGCGATCTCCCGCGTGGCCGCGACCGCCGCCTCGAAGTCCGCGAAGTGGACCGTCGCCCGCGAGCGCCCGGCCGGCCGGGGCTGGACGTTCATCCAGGCCTCGGTGATGACGCCCAGGGTCCCCTCCGAACCCAGAATGAAGTGATTGTTCTTCGGGCCGGCCGCCGTCCGGGGGACCGCCCGGGTCTCGACGGTGCCTGCGGGCGTGACCATCCGGGCGTTCTCGACGAAGTCGTCGATGTGCGTGTAGTCGGTCGCGAAGTGCCCGCCGGCGTGGGTCGCGATCCAGCCACCTAGCGTCGAGAACTCGTATGACTGGGGGTAGTGGCGCAACTGGAAGCCGTACTCGGCGAGGCCGTCCTGTATCTGTGGTCCCAGCACGCCCGCCTGGATGCGTGCCCGCCGTGACTCCTCGTCGACGGCGACGATGTCGTCCATCCCCCGGGTGTCGAGCGAGACGACGCCAGCGTACTCGCCGCCGGCGGCACCTCCCTCGACGCCGCCGACGACGCTGGTCCCGCCGCCGTAGGGAACGACCGCGACGTGCTCGTCGGTGGCCCACGAGAGGAGGTCGGCGATCTCGTCCTCCGAACCCGGTTCGGCGACGACGTCGGGCGCCGGGCCGAAGTTCCCGCGCAGGCCGCGGACCTTGTCGCGGTAGGCGTCGCCGTAGGTGTGGTGGACGCGACTCCGGCGGTCCTGCGTGCAGAAGTCGAACCCGGGGCTGTCCAGGCCGGGTTCGGGCACGTCCACGGCCGCCAGGTCCGGCGGATCGACGAGATCGAGAGCAGGAAAGCCGAAGTCGGTCTCCAGACGGTCCCGTAGCGCGTCGATGCGCTCCTGGTCGGGATGTTCCTCGACGTACCCCCAGCCCCAGTAACTCCGGGTGCGGTCCTCACTCACGCGCGCTCACCTCGCTGCGTTGTGTTCGTGATCACACCCCAACATACAGGAGTGGCCGTATAACCACTCTGTCTGTCGGTTGACAGGCCGCCGGCGGAGTGACGCGACGGTCCCCTGGCGCCGGTTCCCGGTCAGTCGGACCGCCGGTAGACGGTCTCGGCGTAGGTTTCGCCGCCGATGGTGGTCTCGCCCTCGTCGACGGGCTCGTAGCCGGCCGCCCGGTAGAAGGCGTTGCCGGCCTCGTTGTCAGCGAGCACCATCGCCTGGAGGTCCTCGGCACCCATCTCCCGCAGCGACGCCTCGACCGCTTCGAGCAGTGCGCGCCCGGTGCCCTCACCCCTGTGGTCCGGCGCGACGTACACGCGGAGGACGTGTCCCGTCCCCCGCGTCAGAACCCCGTGGCCAAACCCGACGACGCCGTCGGCGTCCGCGACCCGGAGGACGGTGTCGTCGGCGTCCAGTTCCTCGCGGACGCGGTCCTCGTCGTACCACTCCGTTGCGGCCTCGCCGACGTTCTCGCGGTGGAGGATGTCCGGGTAGTCGACCGCCCAAGACCGCTCGGCGACGCGCCGTATCCCGGCCACGTCGGCCGGGCGTGCCTCCCTGATGTCCATGTCCGCGTGTTGGGGCCGGCGGGCCAAGAACCTACCCGTCGAGATACCCCAGGACGCCCCTGACGTTCATCGCCATCTTCGCCCGGGCGGTCGACTCGCCCCAGACCGCGGCGCTGTCGGGCCGGACTTCGTCGATCCGTTCGACGAAGTGCTGGACGACGGCCTCGTCGTCGGCGAACCGCTCGCGGGCGCGCTCGACGTCGGCAACCCACTCACCGAGCGCGTCGGCGTAGGTCCCGAGCAGGTCGCCGGGTTCCCAGGCGCCGAAGTGCCCCAGATACAACGCCGACGGGTCCAGATCAGCGAGCAGGTCGGCGTCGGCGAGACATTGCTCCAGGTCGAACGTCGGCGGCGGCGTCTCGGGGTAGGGGGCGTCGAGGCCAGCGGCGTAGGAGCCGGCGGCGTCGGCGGTGAAGACGCCGTCCGAGACGGGGTCGTAGAGGGCCACCTGGTGGGGGGCGTGGCCCGGAACGTGGTGGACCGAGAGGGTCCGGTCGCCGAGGTCCATCTCGTCGCCGTCGGACAGTTCGACCACGCGCTCCTCGGGAACCGGGCGCGGTTCGGCGTAGTAGTCGATCAGGTCGCCGACGGCCGCCTTCGTCCCCTGCCAGAGTTGCCCGGGGTCGACGAGGTGCGGGGCGCCGATCCCGTGGACGTACACCTCGCTATTCGGGCACTCGGCGGCGAGGTAGCCGGCGCCGCCCGCGTGGTCGAGGTGGACGTGGGTCGGCACGATACAGGCCAGTTCGTCACGGTCGATCCCGACCTCGGCCATCGCGTCGAGGACGAGGTCGGTGTCGGTGCCGATGCCCGTATCGACGAGAGCGGGCCGGTCGGTGTCGAGGATGTACACGGTGCCGTACTCGGCAGTACCGTAGACGCCCGTATCGACGTAGTAGACGTCGGTGCTGTCGCCGGCGGTCGCCTCCTGGAGATCGCCAACTGCCATGTTGGGGTGGCCGTCGCGCCCGAGCAAAAGCGTTCGCCTCGCGATCCGGGTCCGCGAACCGGCCCACCAGGCGGGCCAACAAATCACTAGCAAGTGTTATAATACCAGATTTATTTATTTTTGTATATTTGCCAGATTGAGTTACTTTCGATAGTAGTGTTCCAAAGGTTTGCTCTGACTTTCGCGTATTCGCTACGAACGAACAGCGTTCTGAGACCGGAGGAACAATCTTCTAATACAAGGCGACGGTAGTGAATCGAATTCGATGCTGGGATATATATTATTTTTATACAGTGAAAATTTTTTCGATGGTTTTTGGCTGGCAGTAGCCATCGTCGGTAGCGTTCGCGGGCAATCGTGTCTCCCACCCCGGGGCACGTTCTCCTTATCGGTCCCAGACCTCGGCAGCAGCGGCGCCCTCGTGGACGATCCGGTCGAGTGCGTCGACGGTGCGGGCGGGGTTCTCGGACTGCCAGATGCCCCGGCCGATCATCAGTCCGCGGGCGCCGGCGTCGATGGCGCCTTCGACCGCCTCCAGCAGGCTGTAGGTCGTGCCCGTCCGCGGCCCACCCAGGACCATCACTGGTACCGGCGTGTTGTCGACGATCTGCCCGAAGGTCTCGGGGTCGCCGGTGTAGGGTGCCTTGAGGATGTCCGCGCCGTACTCCCAGCCCATCCGGAGGGCGTCCGCGACGTATTCCGGGTCGGACTCGAGTTCGCCGGGGACGCGTTCGCCCCACATCACCGGTTCGACCACCAGCGGAACGCCGGTCCCGCGCAGCTGCTCGGCCAGGCGGCCGATGTAGGCGACGTTTCGCCGGAAGGTCGCGGCGTCGTCGCGGCCGAATACGAGCACGGTCTTGACCCCCGCGGGGTCGAACTCGCGGAGAAACGCCGCGTCGAAGGCAGGCGTCCAGATGTCCGACCCGTCGTCCCGGCCGGGGCGGGTCGACCACGTGACGACGTCCGCGGTGAGCACCACCTCGACGCCCGCACGGCCGAGGGTGTCGCTGTACTGGCGGGCGAAGTGGGGGCCCACCAGCACCGCGTCGGGGTCACCGGCGAGCACCCGGTCGAGCGTCTCGGCGGGATTCTCGAACTGGTCGGGTGCGCCCAGCGTCAGCCCGTGGTCGAGCGCTACGACTACCGAATTCCCGGAGGGAGTGTCGAACAAGGTGCTGGCTGTCATTCCGCTTACGCTCATCGACACGGCCCGGCTACAAAACTTTAATCGTTGGGAGTCAGGATTCGGTGATCAGCCGCTGGCGGATGCGCTCTTCCATCGTGTAGACGATGATCGCGATCAGCAACACCAGGCCGTTGATGACGTCGACCGCGGTCGCTTCGACCCCGGTGAGCACGAGCGCCGACTCGACCGCCGCCAGCAGGATCACGCCGCCGGCCGCGCCGATGACGTGTCCCCGGCCGCCGAACAGGCTGACGCCACCGATGACGGCGGCGGCGAAGGCCGGGAAGACGTCGTTCTCCCCGATCGTCGGCGGAGCGACCCCGAGAAAGCCCGTGTACAGGAGCCCGCCGAGTGCGCTCAACACGCCCGAGAGCACGTACACGAGGATGACCACGCGGGTCGTGTTGATCCCCGACTCCATCGCGGCGTGTTTGTTCCCGCCGACGGCGTAGATGGCCCGGCCGGTCGCGGAGTACTTCAGCCAGACGCCGAACGCCGCGTACAACACCGCCATGAGGACGATCGCGATCGGGACCGACCCGAGTTGTCCGCCGCCCGGGTAGAGGTACACCTCGGGGAGGCCGGTCAGCGCCGACGTCGACAGCAGCTTGATGCTCCCGCTGAGTATCATCAGCATCGCGAGCGTCTGGAGGAAGGGGTTGACGCCGATGTACGTGATCGAGACGCCGTTGACGAGGCCGACGGCCGCGCCCACGGCGAGGACGAGCAGGATGCCGACGAACCCCGACAGTCCGGGGAAAATTTCGGTGAGGACGAGCGCGGTCAGGATCGCCGAGAACCCGGCGGTGGCCCCGACCGACAGGTCGAAGTGGCCGCTCAGCAGACACAGCGACTCCCCGAGGACGATCGCCGAGAGCGCCGCCGTCCCGAACAGCATCGCACGGATATTGCCCGAGGAACTGAACTCGGGGACGATCAGGGCGAAGATGACCGAGGTGACCAGCAGGATCGGCCATATCATGTTGTCGAGCGCGAACAGGACGGCCTCGGTCCTGTCGACGTCGAACGTGCGCCGCAACCGCCCTCGGACGTCGCTGGCGCCGGTCGACATGACCTACTCGAGGTTTCCCCAGATGTAGGGCACGTCGGCGTTCTCCTCGGTCACGACGACGTGGTTGGTCTTGAAGAACGTCTGGGTCCCGTCGTCGAACTCCAGTTCCTCGATCTGTGCGGGCGCCCACAGCGGTTCCGCCCAGGGATCGATGCCGGCGTGTGTGTTCCCGGTCGAGATGGTGAGGTCGTCGGCCGTGATCTCCTGTCCGGGCTCGGGGATGACGCTGTCGTCCATCCCGGCGTCCAGGTAGTCGACCATGTACTTCATCGTGATCGGCGCGTAGAAGAGGTTTGGCTGGTCGATCGCGGCGTCGAAGAAGCCGTCCCGGATCTCCCCGAGGGTCGTCGGACCCGCGTCCAGCCCCACGGTCGTGATGTGGCCCTCGTTGCCGACCGGTTCCTTGACACCCTCGTTCTCGAACGCCGTCATCGCCGCGAGCCCGGACAGCAGGTCCGGACAGTAGATGGCGTCGAAGTCGTCGTTCTGCTGGAGTTGCGTCGTGATCTTGTTGGCCGCGTCCTCCTGGGACTGGTCGTACTCGAGCTGGCTGATGACCTCGATGTCGGAGTACTCCGAGATACCCTCCTGGAACCCCTCGTGGCGCTGGACGAACGTCTCCGATTTCTGCGGGAGCAACACCTCGACGACCGTTCCCTCGGGGGCGCCGAAGCGTTCCTCGAGCAGGTCCGCCAGCGTGTCCGCCGCTGCCGAGGCCGCCGCGGCGTTCCCGAAGGCGGTGAACATCGGCACGTCGCTGGTGGCCGCTGTGGAGTTGGCCGTGAACACCGGGACGTTCTCCTCGGCAGCGTCCTCGACCATCGTGACTGCGGCGTCGGACTGCACCGGGCTGGTCAGGATGGCGTCGACGTCCTGCTGGAGGAGGCTCCTGACGTCGTTTATTTGCTTGGTGATGTCGAACTCGCCGTCGGTGATCGTCAGTTCCAGGCCACGGTCCTCGGCGTACCACTCGGCGCCACTCCGGAAGGCGCCCATCCACGGGTCGCCGCCCAGACCCATGATGGCGAACCCGATGTGGTACGATCCGTCGCTGCTGCCGTCGCCGCCGTCGGTCGACCCGCCGTCGCCACCGCCGCCATCGCCGCCATCGCCGTCGCCGTCGCCGCCGCTATCGCCGTCACCGCCGTCGCTCGGCGTCGCCGTTCCGCCATCGCTGCCATCCCCGCCGTCACCGGAACAGCCGGCGAGCGTGACTGTGGACGATGCCCCGAGCACCTTCAGGAGGGTGCGCCTGTTGAGAGTCATACTCGATCGTGGGAGGTTTTCCCACGACATACGTTCCGCGGACAAAACTTAAATCTTCCCCGGGGCAGCCGAGACGGCGACGGCCCGGTCCCACGATGGACCCGCAAGGCAATCGTCGGGCCGTGCGGTACGTTTATGTGCCGGCACACCGCCCCACCGTGTATGAGCGCTCCGCTGGTCGAGGCACGCGGCGTCACCAAGAATTTCGGCAACATCACCGCCCTCGACGGCGTCGATCTGACGCTCCGGGAGGGTGAAATCCTGGGGCTGCTCGGCGACAACGGCTCGGGGAAGTCCACGATGGTGAAGATACTGGTGGGCATCCACGAGCCCAACGCCGGCGAGGTACGGATACGC
Source organism: Haloarculaceae archaeon (assembly GCA_018609945.1). Taxonomy (GTDB): domain Archaea; phylum Halobacteriota; class Halobacteria; order Halobacteriales; family Haloarculaceae; genus SW-9-67-25. The sequence goes on from JAHENO010000121.1 coordinate 11,301, forward strand.
GGCGAGCAGGTCGACATCAGCGGGCCCAAGGACGCACGCGACCACGGCATCGCGACGGTATACCAGGACCTCGCGCTCGTCGACGAACTCTCGGTCGCGGAAAACATCTTCCTCGGCCGGATGCCCCGCAAGTCGGTCGCGGGAGTCGTCTCCGTCATCGATTACGACAGGATGCGCGAGGAGGCCGAGCGCATCCTGCGCGAGCGCCTGAACATCCGCCTCGACCCGACCACGAGAGTCGAATTCCTCTCCGGCGGCGAGCGCCAGGCCGTTGCCATCGCCCGGGCGCTGGTCACCGACCCCGACATCGTCATCATGGACGAGCCGACGTCCGCGCTCTCGGCTGACTCGACGGCCAGGGTCCGGGACCTCATCCGGTCGCTCCGGGCCGAGGGGATCACGATTCTCATCATCAGCCACGACCTCAACGAGGTGTTCGAACTCGCCGACCGGATCACCGTCCTCGACAACGGGAACCTCGTGGGATCGGTCGACATCGACGAGGTCGTCGAGGACGACGTCGTGAAGATGATGATGTCCGGCTCGATGCCCCAGGAGACGGCGGCCGAGAGCGCGTAGACGCGGGGGACCGGCATCCGACCGCCGTCGGGGAAAGTTTTACTGCGGTGTCGCCACAGGCCTCGGAGTATGAGTCACCGAGATATCGCGACGGATACCCGGGCAGCAGTCGACACCTGCCGGCGGGAACTCCCGCCGACGTTCGACGGTGCGGACCTCGCGTTCGGGTTCGATGGAATCGTCGACAACGTCAGGGTCATGGTCGAAACGCGCCACAGCCCCACCGAGTTCGACCGGCTGGAGACGCTGCGGGCGCTCCGGGACCGCATCGACGAATCGCTCGCTTCCGAGAGTTCGCTGACCGTCGAGTGGGAACTCGAGGGCACGCGCACGGGCGGGCACGCCTGTCACCTCTCGCGGGTGTTCACGGAACTCGGCGCGGAGACGACGATGGTGGGCATGTACGGGCGACCGCCGACGGAGCCGTTCACCTCGGAGTTCGCCGATTCCACGCTGGTTTCGGTCGGCGAACCCGGGTTCTGTGACGCCGTCGAGTTCGACGACGGGAAGCTGCTGCTCACCCAGACCAGCGAGGCCGCCGGGCTGGACTGGCCGACGCTGTGCGAGCGAATCGACCCCGGCACTCTGGCCACACACCTCGACGGCGCCGACGTCTTCGGGGTCGGCTACTGGGCGATGACCTCGGCGCTCCCCTCGCTCGTGGCCTCGGTCGTCGCCGAGACCTGGGACCGCCAGGCCTCGCCTCCCGACTGCCTGTTTTTCGATCCCGGCGATATCCGCTCGCTGCCCGCGGAGACGCTCCGGGACGGCGCAGCCCATCTCGCCGAGGCCAACGAGACCGTCCCGGTGACGGTCAGCGCCAACCGGTCCGAGACGGAGGCGCTGGCGGCAGCCCTCGCGGGCGAGGAGCCCGACCGCCTCGTCGACGCTGCGGAGGCGGCCCGGGAAGGGCTGGGCGTGGACAGGTTCGTCGGTCACTCCGCCTCCAAGTCCGTGACCGTCTCCGACGCTGGCACGGCGGCGGTCGATGTGCCCCGGACCGATTCGCCAGCACTGACCACCAGCGCCGGCGACCACTTCAACGCCGGATTCCTCCTGGGGCACCTCCTCGGTCTCCCGGACGGAGCCTGTACCGCGCTGGGCAACGCGACCGCGGGCAGGTTCGTGCGAACGGGGACGACGCCGACCTACGACGGAATCCAGGAGTTCGTCGACGGCTACCTCGACCGGTTCCACTAGCGCGTGACGGTGCCCGTCGCCGATGTCGCTGGTCCGTCGACCGACGTCTGGCCGGCGGTCAGGTCATCCCCGATCGCCGACCAGACACTCGGTCCCCGCCGCCTCGAAGGTATCGTGGAACCGCTCGGGCATGGGTGCGTCGGTCACCACTGCACTGATTTCCTCGAGGGTGGCGAACTCCCGGAAAGTCCGCTCGCCGAATTTGGTGTGATCGGCAACGACAACGGGCCGGACCGTCTTGGCGACGACGAGTTCCTTGAGGCCGGCCTCGTCCTCGACGGGAGCGGTCAGTGCCCCCTCGTCGGTGATGCCGTTGGTCCCGACGAACGCGAGGTCGAAGTTGGACGACCGGACGTACGACTCGGCGGTCGGCCCGACCAGTCCCATCGACTCCTCCCGGAACGCGCCACCGGTCATCCTGACCATGCCGTCGTCCTTCCCGAGTTCGACTGCGAGCAACGGTGAGTTCGTGACGCTGACGAACGACCCGTCCTTGGGCGCCGCGCGGGCGATCTGGAGCGTCGTCGTCCCGGAGTCGAAGAAGACGATCTGTCCCTGCTGGATCTCCTGTATCGCCCGCCGCGCGATCGCGCGCTTGCGGTCGTGGCCCTCGACGACCTTCTGGTCGAACGGGCGTTCCGAACGGGCGGTCGTCGCCGGCATCGCCCCACCGTGGGTCCGCTCGATGAGGTCCCTGTCGGCCAGTTCGCGGAGGTCGCGCCTGATCGTCGACCCCGAGACGTCGAAGTGCTCGACTATCTCATCGACCGAGAGGCCGTTGCGGTCGGTGACGATCTCGACGATGCGGCGGCGCCGCGCCTCGGGCGCTGTCACGGCTGTTCGCCCCCGGCGTGCCGACGACGCTGGTGTCCGGCCATACCCGACGCGTAGGGCCCGTCTCACAATGTATGTTACTTCCAGCGCCGACCCGGGAGACCCGGTCAGTTCCGCCACTCGCATGCTGTGACCGGATCCGCTCACGCGACGGGCCGAAATGATAGGTTTTGACCAGTAATTAATTAAATAATGTTAAAGTGTGATTGCAAGAATGACTCCGACGGCCGGCAAAGAGGTGACCCACAGACAGGTGCACTGCTCGCGGCGGCAGCGCAGGACCGTCAAATCGGCTACAAACCCGGAACAGCACACATGAGAGACGACAGGCCGAGTCGAGTGACGACAGCTCGCCCGGAGCGGCGTTCGTCAGAGCGTTCCTCGAGCATCATTATTTTATATTATTATATATTAATATAATATACTTTTGCTAGATTTATATTCGGATCAGTCCGATCGGTGTGTCCGTTACAACGGTATGGCTGTAATCTATACGAGGGTAGTTCGAAATGGAGGGCGTGATCTTCAAGCGTTTTGTAAGCGATATACCTTATATACACATGCGATAAATACGCTAAAATATATTCTCTTAGCGGGACCACTGAAATTCGAAACGTCGTGGCGCAGGAGCTGCGGACGGTCGGGGGCGATGCCAGGACAGTTTCGGACGACCGAGAGCGACACGGTTTTGCCACGGCACCGAGAACCCGGTGACATGTTATCGAGGCAGTTCGTCCGGGACAATCCCGAGGCAGTCCGGGAGGCGATCGAACTGAAGGGGGTCGAGGGCGTGGACCTGGACGAGGTTCTGGAGATCGACGCGCAGTGGCGCGAACTGAAGGCCGAGGGCGACCGGCTCCGCCACGAACGGAACGAGGTCAGCGACCGTATCGGCGAACTCAAGCAGGCCGGCGAGGACGAACAGGCCGCGGAAGCCATCGAGCGCTCCCGCGAGCTGAAAGCGGAACTCGACGCCGTCGAGGAGCGCGCCGACGAACTCGAATCGGAACTCGAGGAGTGGCTCCTCCGGATCCCGAACGTCCCCGACGAGAGCGTCCCCGCCGGGGACGACGAGAGCGACAACGTGGAGGACCGCCGCTGGGGGTTCGACGACCGCCGCGAGTTGCCCGACCCCGTCGTGCCCCACTACGACCTGGGCGAGGACCTCGACATCCTGGATTTCGAGCGCGGTGCGAAGGTCGCCGGCGGCGGTTTCCAGTTCCTCAAGGGCGACGGCGCGCGCCTGGAGTACGCCCTGATACAGTTCATGCTCGACCTCCACCGCGAGCAGGGCTACACCGACGTGTTCCCGCCGCTGCCGGTCAACTCCCGGTCGATGCAGGGGACCGGCCAGTTCCCCAAGTTCGTCGAGGACGCCTACCGCGTCGGCGGCCACAACGACGAACCCTACGACGACGACGACCTCTGGCTGCTCCCGACCGCGGAGGTGCCCGTCACGAACATGTACCGCGACGAGATCCTGCTGGACGACGACCTGCCGCTCAAGCACGTCGCGTTCTCGCCGAACTTCCGGCGCGAGGCGGGCGAACACGGCACCGAGACGCGCGGCTACGTGCGCGTCCACCAGTTCAACAAGGTCGAACTGGTCAACTTCGTCCGGCCCGAGGAAAGCTACGAGCGCCTGGAGGAACTGGTCGAGGAGGCCGCCGCGGTGCTGGAACGGCTCGGGTTGCCCTACCGCGTGCTCCACATGTGCACCGGCGACATGGGGTTCACCCAGGCCAAAAAGTACGACATCGAGGTGTGGGCACCCGCCGACGACATGCCCGACGGCCCGGACGTGGGCGGCCGGTGGCTCGAAGTGTCGAGCGCGTCGAACTTCGAGGACTTCCAGGCCCGCCGGGCCGGCCTCCGGTACCGCCCGGAGCGTCACGAGTCCGCGGAGTATCTCCACACGCTGAACGCCTCCGGGCTGGCGCTGCCCCGCGTCGTGGTCGCCATCCTCGAGTACTACCAGAACCCCGACGGGACCGTCACGGTCCCCGAACCGCTCCGGCCCTACATGGACGGCCAGGAAGTCATCGAGGGCCACGAACCGGTCGGCGAGGCGGCCGTCGGCGCCGGGGACCGGGAGTAACCCGGTGGCTCACCGGGTGAACGTCTGTATTTCCCGGATTGCGGTTCCTTCGAAGGTAAAAACGTCGACGAAGCGCACGACGAGATCCCCGTCGGGGTCGAGAAGGCGGCCGCGGACGACCACGTCGTTGCCGTCATCCTGGTGGTAGAGCGCGTCGATAGGGTGGCTGGTGTCGCGCATCGGCCGCTCGTCGCGCATGAACTGGACGAACCGTTCGCGCCCCGTCAACGTCCGGTCCGGGCGCAGGTGCCTGAACTCGGGCGCGAGCAGATCCGCGAGCAGTTCGTAATCGTCGCCGTCGAGCGCCCGGTAGTACGCCCGTGCTGCCGCGGCCGGACTCCGGTCGCCACTCCCCTGATCGCCCGTCACGGCTCTCTCCCTCCGACGGTCACGCGTCTCACCGGCTCGATAACGATCGGCGTGCAAACCCCGCACTCGTCCATGTGATGGCAGTTCGCTCACGCGAACTTAAGACCTCGCCGTGTCGGGCGCGTCGTGTGTAGTTAAGAGAGCGAAATCACTCGTCTGGTGCAGACAGTAAGAAAGCCCCCGGCCGCTCCGGTCGAGGACCTCGCTGCGTTACTCGGTCGCTGCGCTCCCTGCGTTACTTGCGTCGGCCGTCTTCCCGGAGCGGCCGGCCCCTTTCAGTCCCACCCGCGTCGGTTGATCGGCCACGCTATGCGGGCGGGACGCTTTTCTCCGGACCCCTACTACGGTTGGTGTGGAGTTGCACGTCCGCTACGAGGGTGACGACGACCCCGAGAAGTGCACGGCGCGGAAACTCGCCCGGTTCGACCTCGCGACGCTGCACCGGTCGGCCCGGGCGGTCCCGCCGGGAA
>JAHENO010000122.1 GCA_018609945.1 Haloarculaceae archaeon
CCCGACGCTGGCGAGGTCGGCAGGCGTCGCCACGCTGTGAGTGGTCGAGACCGCCCCGTCGACGCTGCCCTCGGTTTCACTCCGGTGCCGTCACCGGTCGCAGCCACCACCCCGGAATCGAAATCCCTTTCACCGGTAGCCCGCTACCGGTAGGTGCGTGTCCGGGTAGGGTAGTGGACTATCCTCTTGGCTTGCGGAGCCAGGGACCGGAGTTCAAATCTCCGTCCGGACGTTTCTGCCGACACGACGCCGCGAGCAGGCGAACGACCGTGATGTCTCCCAAGGCATAATTGTCCAGTAGCTGAACCAACAGGTATGCTGTTACAGCAGACGGCGGCCGCCGAACCGACCCTCGAGACAGTCCTCACCGAGTTTTTCGCAGGGATAGTCAGTGCCGTCCCGAACGTTCTCTCGGGGATGTTGTTTCTCGTGCTGGCCTACGTCAGCATCAAACTCATCCTCGCTCTCGTCCGGTCGATCCTCGATCGGGTGTATCCCGAGGACCAGGAACTCATCGTCGACCTGATGGTCGTTGTCGTCGGCGTCTTCCTGTGGTTCGGAGCGGCGCTCGCGGTGTTGAAAATCGTCGGACTGGGAGATGTCGCCGCGAGCCTCGGGACGGCGGCGGGGTTCATCGGCCTGGGTATCGCGTTCGCCCTCAAGGAGATGATCGCGGATACGGTGGCCGGCATCTACCTCCTCCGGGACCCCGATTTCAACGTCGGCGATACGGTGGAGACGGCGTCCGTGACCGGAACCATCCGCCGGGTAGACCTGCGGAAGACGCGGATAGAGGGTGAAGACGGCGACCTGATCGTGCTTGCGAACAGGGACGTCGAGAAGAAATGGACCCAACAGTCGGGCACGGAGAGCGGCCACGAGGCCAATCCCGCGAGCTAAGGAGTCCCCGTGGCTTCGTGAATTCCGTCGAGCGACAGCCAGATTGCCGCGATGGATGACCTGCGAATCGTGAACGGTTGGGCCCTCCTGTCGGAGACGGTGACCGGTGAACGTTTGTCCGATTCCGGTAACGTTTAACCGTCGCTCCTGCTAGGTTCGACAACGAATGGGACCGGATGGGCGACCGGAGAATCCACGCGTGAGGCCAGCAGTCGCGGGGTGGCGGCGATGACCGACGCGTTCGTCGTCTCGGGCGTCCGGGTCACCTACGATCGCGCGGACGTCGCCGACCTGGAGGCCGCGAGCTACGAGGACTGGCGCGAGCGGATCGAGGGCTTGCTCGCCTCGGAGGGCGTGACCGAGGCCGCGGTGCTGCAGACCTGCAACCGCGTGGAGGAGTACGTCGTCACCGAGTCCGAGGAAGCCGGGCGGGCGGCGCTCTCGGACTTTTCGGATGTCGACGCCAGCGCCGTGGTGGAGATGGATCAGCGCGAGAGCCTGCGCCACCTGCTCCGGGTCGCCGCTGGCCTGGAGTCACAGGTGCTGGGCGAGGACCAGATCCTGGGCCAGGTCCGGGAGGCCTACGCTGAAGCGGCGGACCGCGGCGCACTCGGGGACGTGCTCGAACCCGCTCTCCTGAAGGCGATCCACGTCGGCGAGCGTGCCAGGACGGAGACGGCGATCAACGAGGGGACGGTCTCGCTGGGCAGCGCCGCAATCGACCTCGCGCGGGAGGAATACGGGCTCGCGGGCCGGACCGTCACGGTGGTCGGTGCGGGGGAGATGGCCGGAGCCGTCGCCACGTCCCTCCCGGCGGACGTCGCCGAGGTCCGGATTCTGAACCGCTCGCCCGAGCGCGCCGAGGAACTCGGGCGCGACATCGAGCCGACGACGACGGCTGACGACCTCTCCTCGATTTCCACCCACCTCCCGGACGCCGACATCGTGTTTTCCGCGACGGGAAGCCGGCACCCGGTCATCGACGCCGAAACTGCCCGGGCGGCGGGCGAGACACTGCTGTTCGATCTCGGCCAGCCACGCGACGTCGCGGAGGCAGTGTCCGACATCCCCGGCGTGTCGGTCCGGGACCTCGATGGGCTCCAGACGGTCACCGAGACCACCCACGAGGAGCGCGCGGCGGCGGCCCGCGAGGTCGAGGCCATCGTCGACGAGGAACTCGAGCTCCTCTTCGAGCAGTACAAGCGAGCGCGCGCCGACGCGGTGATCTCGGGGATGTACCGGGGCGCCGAGCGCATCAAGGAGGCCGAACTCCGGCGCGCGCTCGCCAACCTCGACGACCTCGACGCCGAGGACCGGGAGGTCGTCGAGTCGCTGGCTGACGCGCTGGTTTCACAGATCCTCGCGGTGCCGACCAAGAGCCTCCGGGACGCGGCTGCCGAGGACGACTGGGAGACGATAACGACAGCCATCGACCTCTTCGATCCCACCGGCGGGGCCAGCACCGAGGTGCTGTTCCAGACGGGGTCGGGCGACGGTGCCGACGAAACCCCGGCCGACGGGAGCGAGGACTAGTACGTTCGGTCCTGTCGTTACCGAGACGACCGCACGGGTCGGTCCGGTAGCGGCGCCCACTGCCCCGACGCACGTCTCGTCAGGCATAAGCCGAGTCGCACCGAAGCCAGGCGCATGAATCACTCACGGTCGCGCGAACTCTACGACCGCGCCCTCTCGGTGCTTCCGGGTGGCGTCAACTCCTCGGTCCGGGCCGTCCAGCCGTACCCGGCGTTCGTCGAACGCGGCGACGGCGGCCACGTCATCGACGCCGACGGCAACCGCTACGTCGACTACGTGATGGGGTACGGGCCGTTGCTCTTCGGCCACGACCTGCCCGACACGGTGGAGGCGCGGATCCAGTCGGCTGTGAGCGAGGGCCCGATGTACGGCGCGCCGACGGAGGTGGAGGTCGAACTCGCGGAGTTCGTGACCCGGCACGTCCCCTCCGTCGAGATGGTGCGCTTTGTCAACTCCGGCACCGAGGCGACCGTCTCGGCGGTCCGGCTCGCGCGTGGCTACACCGGGCGCGACAAGATCGTCGTCATGCAGGGCGGCTACCACGGCGCCCAGGAGTCGACGCTCGTCGAGGGCGGTCCGGCGGACCCGCGGCCGAGCACGCCCGGGATCCCGGAGGCGTTCGCGAAACACACCATCCCGGTCCCGTTCAACGACGCCGACGCGGCCGCGGCGGTGTTCGAGGAACACGGCGACGACATCGCGGCCGTCCTGACCGAGCCCATCCTGGGCAACACTGGGATCGTCATGCCCGTCGAGGGCTACCACGAGACCCTCCGGGAGTTGTGTGACGAACACGGCGCCCTGCTGATTTTCGACGAGGTTATCACTGGCTTCCGGGTCGGCGGGCTGGAGTGTGCCCAGGGGAAGTTCGGGATCGTGCCCGACGTCACGACGTTCGGCAAGATCGTCGGCGGCGGGTTCCCCGTGGGGGCAATCGGCGGCCGCGCGGAGATCGTCGA